>JBNKOV010001043.1:0-1903 GCA_050294955.1 Holophagae bacterium | reverse complement strand
CAAGATAGGAGAAGAACTCTCATAAAAGTCGCTGTTAAATGTCTGAAGAAAAGCTGCTTTTACTCAGATTCAATCTTCAGGACGGCAACATAGGCTTTCTTGTCAATCTCTTGACCCATGACTGGCCTGGGGTTCAGACTCTCCAAAACGATGCTGTAACCACCAAGAGAAACCGGTTTCGGCTCGCTCGCGCCCGGAAAAGTTGCTTTAACTTCATTTCTATTGATGCAGATGGTGACAACAGCCTGACCGGCCCAAATACACTGAGCGCCCTCGGGACACCTGGAGTCCTCGTCCACTGATTTCAGGGTAATTTTATCAGATCCGCCTTTAATGCCCCGACTCTCTCCGTTTTTTAACTCAAAAGAACTCCCTGGCTCCACCTTGTCGCTCATAGGCTCAACTCCTGCTCCCGCCAGAAATAAACTTAATAAAATCAATTTAATCAAGATCAACCTCCCGAAATGAAAACGGCCTCTGACGATAGGACAGTCTCCTTCGCAGGCTTATCCCCTATTCTACATGAAAAGATCATAATCCGGGTTGTAAACAATGTTCTTTGCAACCCCAACATCCAATGAGGAAAACCTGGTCTTCTGCATCCCCTTGAAAACCCACTGTGCAACCAAACCTTGAAACCAATAAAACTGTATCAATCCTTCACTGTTAATCCATTCCAAAATCCATTATAATAAGAATATCCATCCAAACATGAACTCAAGGTGCGTCTGCATCTGCAACCAATGGAAACAGGAGGAATTCCATGAAAAAATTGACACTGGAAGAATTAAAGATCGATAGCTTTATTACAAGCGAAGACAAGCTGAGAGGAGGGGTCATTACCGTAACCGTAATGGGCTGCGACCCCAGCTTTCCAAACGCCTGCATCACCCAAACTGAATGGTTGAGCTGCAACTGCGAAGTTTCTTAAGGTCTTTGGGACCCGTGCCTGATGTACGGGTCCCCTTCATTCCCAATATTTATTTTTGATTTCTGAAGGCAACCGGCTATAATCCTCCAAACGATGAGAGGTGGCCCCATGCCTGAATGGTTATCTATACTCCCCCCGTTCCTTGCAATTGCAGTTGCCGTTTGGAAAAAAGAAGTTATCCTGGCCCTTGGCATTGGGATCTGGTTGGCTGAAGTGTTTTTGATTTTAGGCGACTCAACTGCCACACCTCCAGAATCAATGCTCATGTGGGTGCTTGTCCTGTTTAAAGCTGTAGCCATGGGCCTGATAGGGGTTTTGGAACGCTGTGTCAGCGTTTTTGGTGATGGCGGTAACGCAAGGGTATTGTTATTTGGCCTGGTTGTGGGGGCGCTCTTAGAATTAATGCAACGATCAGGCGGCGTGGCTGCATTTGTGAATAAACTGGCATCTCGTGGTTTAACGGAAAGCCCCAGACAAGTCAGCTTCCTGGCGAGCATTATCGGGGTCATTATTTTCGTAGAAACATCAATGAGCGTGCTCGCGGCAGGTGTTGTTTCACGCAAGCTTTTTGATAAATTCAAGATGAGCAGAGCGCGCCTGGCATTTCTGGTAGATTCTACTTGTGCTCCCATAAGTGTCCTGGTTCTTCTTAATGGTTGGGGCGCCTACATTCTTAGTTTGCTAACCCCCTATAATTTGGACAACCCTGCCATGGTTCTAGCGGGCAGCGTGCCATTTAACTTTTATGCTCTATTGGTGCTTTGTCTTGTGTTCTACACCTCGCTTACCCTTAAAGTTCATGGACCAATGAAAGAAGCGGAACTACTGGCCCAAAAGCGAGAAAGTGAAGTGGAAACCGAAAAGGCGGGCAAGGCCCGTTACATGATTGCGCCAATGTTGGTGATGATCTTTGGCATTGTGTTCTTCATGTTCTACACGGGTTATCTCGAATCTGGCCGGATGGATATCCGG
>JBNKOV010001042.1:0-1911 GCA_050294955.1 Holophagae bacterium | reverse complement strand
TGACCGGGAACAGCTCCCCGTCGTGGGCAAAAGAAATGCGGCCCGTTTCCTCGGAAACCACCAGGGCGATACAATCGCTCTCCTCGGAAATGCCGATCGCCGCCCGATGCCGAGTTCCATAATTGCGCGGCAACGCCGAGTTGCGGCTGAGAGGCATGAGACAGGCCGCGCTGGCAACCCGGGAATTGGAAATGATCACCGCCCCGTCGTGCAAGATGCTTTTGGGCTGAAAAATGTCCACAAGCAACTCGGTGCTGGGCAAGGCGTCCAACATGGTGCCCCCTTCGATCAGTTCCGCGAGGCCCTGCTCCCCTTCCAGCACGATCAACGCGCCCGTATTGTGACGGGACATCTTCAGGGCCGCGTTGAAAATACTGTCCAAAACTTCCGAACGCGTGTTTCGGGTCACAAAGGGGTTGCTGCCGATAGACGCCAAAACCCGTCGAATCTCTCGTTGGAACAAAACGATAATGGCGACCGGGATGATGCTGAACAGGGAGCCAATGGTCTGACTGACCACAAGCAACCGAAACTTTTCGGCCAGAATTTGGGCGGCAAAAAGTGCAAACAGACCGAAAGCCATTTGTTTCGTGCGTGTTCCAGACAGGAACCGAAACAATTGATAGATGACGAACCAAATTATCAAGATATCCAAAATATCTTGTGGTTCCGGCCTTATTTGAAAAAATTCGAGGAGAGAGGACATAGTGCGCGCTTACCTACTCCAAAAGGTGAACTTGCCTTTAATATCTTAACACCAATATGCCTTGATTGGCAGGACAAATTAGATAAAAATTGCCGCACTCTGGCCAATCATTCAATTTTAAAGCAAAAAGCAGGCCAGCGAAAGAACCCCAATAGGACCGGACCTTTCCCGTGTTTTTCCCATGTCCCATTTGAAAACATCACGGTTCATTTGCGCATTTCTGCGCAGCTACGTGACTATTTTCCCCAAAATCATTGGGGCGCGCAAGGGCCATGGGTCCATGACCCAAATGTGAAACCTTCCGCGCCGCTGGGATGCGGAAGGTCTCCCCATGGTTTTGTCTCAATTAGCCGAGACACTTAAGCTGAGCCGGTCGATGGTCTCCACATCTTCCGGCGAGTATTTTCGCAGGAGATTGAGCGCCTGAGCCAGCAGCGCCCGCTTATCTTTAAGCGCCATCAACGAACCGCCTTCGCTCAAGGCCCTGTCAATATTGCCCGGGGGGAGCGGCGTGATGGCCGACTGTCTGGCCAGGTCCAGTTGGTCCTCAATCTCAATGGCGTCAACTCGTTCAGGCAACTGAGGCGCGCCAAACCAGAGAAGCGATTCCTTGAGATCCACATAGTCCCGATCTTCTGGATTCACAGTTGCGGGAACAATGGCCACCACATAGCCGGAGAGATGGCCGTGGTTAATCCGCTCCGCGGTTTGACCCCCAACGTAGAGCACCGGTTCCGCCGTTTGCTTGGGCTGCACATCCTGGGGATTCACTCGCAGCACCATCAGGTATCCCGACGAGACCATGGGCCGCTCGGCCCGCCAATCATAAGCGTAGGGCGTTTGCAGCGTAAAGGGCATGGCCGACACCAGATCCGCAACCGGAGAAGGCGTTCCCTCTCCTGCTCTTCCCGGAACCGCGCCCAGGACGAAGATAAGGGCTAATAGACTGATTTGCATGTTTTTCACGATATTCATCCTTTCAATTCGAGTTCGGTTGAGAGCAGGTAACGGCTGAGATGACCACGTCGTCAATGTTCCATCCACAGAGAACCACCACATTGTCGGATGTGCCCATGGTCCAACGTATCTGGACATTGGACTGATTGGACGCCAAATCCGAGATGTCTATGGTCACGGGCTGCCAGTCGAAGTCGGCGATATTAGCGCCCCCGTTCTCCCAGACATTGGTCCAGCTCACGCCGTCC
>JBNKOV010001041.1:0-1922 GCA_050294955.1 Holophagae bacterium | reverse complement strand
CCCACCGTGCGCCGTCTGCTCACCGATTTGCAACGGCGCATGGCCAGCAGGCGGCCTTGCATTCTGGATGGTCGGGACATTGGCACCGTGGTCTTTCCCAACGCCTTTTTCAAAATTTTCCTCACCGCCTCGCCCGAGATCCGGGCGGAGCGGCGTTGGCTTCAGATGGGAGGGGACGACTCGGGCGTTTCCCTTCAATCCGTTTTAAATGATCAGCTTGAAAGAGATCGAAAAGACAGCAGCAGAGACGTGGCGCCGCTCCGTCAAGCGCCTGACGCGCTCGTTTTTGACACGGGCAACCTCACCCAGGATGAGGTGATTCAGGCATTGTACGACCAAATATCCCAGCGTCTGAATTCTGAGGGTTGATACAGTCCCGGTTTTCGCCCTTATTGCTTGAGTTTGTAGGGTCGTCTCGCATATAATCGGGTTATGCATATTGCCGAATTGGGGAGGCAAGGCTTGGAATTGCTGGTGTTCAGACATGCAAAGTCGTCTTGGAAGGACCTTTCTCTCGCGGATTTTGACAGGCCTCTTAAGGGTCGGGGCAAACGAGACGCGCTTCGCATGGGGCGGTTCATTTTGGATCACGACCTCCTGCCCGATTGCATCCTCTGTTCCACCGCAAAAAGGGCTGTGAAAACCCTGAACCGGGCGAATCGTTATTGGGGAATCGATCCCGAAATCATTCAATGGTCTCGGGCTTTTTATGATGCCGAGGCTCAATCCTGGATCCAGGCCTTGAGGCATGTTCCCCAAGACAAAAAGCGGGTGATGGTTGTGGGTCATAACCCGGGTCTGGAGGATCTGATTATCGATCTCTGCCATGGCCCCGTATCGGTTCCTGAGGATGGTAAACTGCTGCCCACAGCGGCTTTGGCCAGATTGACAATTGAAACGGACTGGCAGTTCATTGGCAGGGGCGTGGGGCGCCTTTTGAGCATTACACGGCCCCGATCTTTAGCAGAGAGGTAGAGGACATGGCGATTGAAGCAGAACAGGCTCCAACTGAAAAAACAGAACCCGCTGGGGGTCAGATAAATACCCCGTCTGCTGCATCACAGTCGGGGAGTGGCGACACTGCGAAACCCGTTGCAGCCAGAACCCGGAGACCCCGTAAAAGGATCGATCTCGGCTCCAAGGAATACTTTTTGAATCGCGAGTTGACCTGGCTGAATTTTAACCGTCGGGTTCTGCATGAAGCTCAGGATCGAAGAACCAAGCTGTTGGAACGGTTGAAGTTTATTGCCATTGTCTGTTCAAATCTAGACGAATTTTTCATGAAACGCATCGGTGGTTTGAAGCAACAGGTTGGGGCCGGTTTGAGCGGACTCTCCCTGGACGGCAGAACGCCGCGTCAGCAGATCGACGAATGTCATCGCATCATTAAAGAGCTTGAAGAGTCCAAAAGAGCCTCCTTTCAGGCGGTTTCAGCTCAACTGTCCAACCACGGCATCAACATTTTCGACTACGATGAGTTGACCAAAGCGGATCAGTCGTATTTAAGAGAATACTTCGGCAAGAACATCTTTCCGCTGGTTACGCCCCAGAGCATCGATCCGGCACACCCGTTCCCCTTCATCTCCAACCTCTCCCTAAACCTGTTGGTGCGCTTGAGGCAGAGCGGCCAGGGCGAAATCATTCTGGCTAGAGTCAAGGTGCCCGTGGGCCATGACGTGCCGAGGTTTCTGCGCATCAAAGACACCTATAATTTCGTCCGATTGGAGCAGGTGATCTCCAGCAATCTGGACATGCTCTTCCCCAAGATGGAGGTGATTTCGGCCGATATTTTCAGGGTCACGCGGAACGCCGTCACTGAGATGGACGAGGAACAGGCCGAAGACCTTCTTGAAATGATCGAGACCGAACTGCGTTATCGGAAATTCGCCTCAACGGTAAGGCTCCAGATCTCTGAGGGCATG
>JBNKOV010001040.1:0-1925 GCA_050294955.1 Holophagae bacterium | reverse complement strand
TTCATTCAAATGCATGCTGTGACAATCCCCACAGCCATCGGGCGTGCGGGCTTTGATCGGGAAGTAGTTCGTGTTCTCGTTCTCAGAGATGGACGTTAAGGTGATCACCACCCCGGTGCTGCCATCCATCACCGTTTCCGAAGTTGTCAGAAAATTAACCGCAGCCTGCAGGTCATAGGGAAGCGCAGCAGTGAGCGTTACCATGCCGCCAGAATCCCAGGGCAGAACAAAGCTGCCGTCCGCTGCGCTAATAACCGGTTCCATTAAAGAGGTCTGCACCCGAACCCGAGCGCCTTCCACGGGTTGATCCAGTTCATCGGTCACCTTGCCGCTGATATCCGCCAGAAGCGGAAGAGCCCAAAAGCCTAACAAGAAAAAACGAAACATCACAACTCCAAAAAGCAGCGTATCTGGAATACCTTTCGGGCAAATGACCGCCGAACCTTAATTGCTTTTACAATTGCTGGAAAATTTAAGGAATAGGGAAGTCTCATGAGATGCTTTCTGTAGTGTTTTGTTCTATGCCTCGGCGAAGATGAAAGAGCGGTCCTAATCAACATGTCCCTATGCTGCTTTGGGCCGCAAGCAGTATTTTGAACCATTGTACGAACCAGAGCGTTTAAACCCCATCATCCCAGGTTTCCAACAGATATTGACCCAAAAGGGGAATGGTCAGGCGTTTGTCTTGGGTGATCAACTGATGGTGCTTCAACCAATTGGCCTGGCTGCGTTTCATTTCTGGTTTCTGACCATAAGCCATGGACCTCAAAAGGTCTCGCACATTCTCCGGCATGCTTTTAAGCGTTTCGGACATGAAACTGTCATGATTCAGGATGTTGTCTAGAACAAAATCCAGGTCGTTTAAAGTAGCCTTGGTGCGTTCCTCCTCATTCAAATATTCCACCAGTCTACTCCCGCAGAGCTGAATGAGGTAGGGTTGCCCGCCGGTTTGTTCATAGATTTTGTCCACTACTTCATTGGGAAAAGCGCGGCCTGGAAAACCCTCCTCGTCTTTTTGCAGGAGTTGTCCCGTGGTTTCCCTGTCGAAAAAGCTGAGTCGCAATACTTGGATGTTAATGAAGTGGTCTAACCAGATGGCGCTCAAATCCTCAAGCGGCATGGAACCCGAAATTAACAGGCGAATCCGGCGGCGGTGTTGAATGGTGGCGCGCAACAGGCCCATGACCTGTAGCAGCTCTTTGCGGGAGCCTGGGAACAGATCCTCCATCCGTTCGAATTCGTCGATGGAAATTAAGACACGACAATCTCCTGGCAGTTGGTCTAATTGTTGCAGCCAATTTGAGGCGGCTTCAAGGGATCCGTTTTCTTCAAGTACCGGTAGACAGATCCCCTCGGGTCTTTTCGCCTCTTGCACAGCCTTGTTTAGAACTCTAAAAAAGCCGGCGGCGCTTTCCGCTGGGCTGGCTTGTAGGTCAAAAAAAACGCAAATCGCGTCGGGCAGCATGGTGGGCAGCATTTTTAAAAGGGTGGTTTTTCCAATTCGCCGCGGACCCAGAAGGGCGAGGGAGTTGCCTTTGCCTGGCTCGCCCAAGAGAGATTCAATTCTACGGATCAGGGTTTCGCGGCCCAAAAACAATTCTGCACCGTCCTCCTGATCAAGGGGGTTCCCTGCTTTAAAACGGTTGGGAAGGGACTTCTTGGCCTCCTCCTCTGCAACCTCCAACTTTTGTTTCAAGATTCCAAGCCAGACCGGAACGGTTTCCCTAAGTAGAGGGTGGGCAATGTATTCGCCTGTAGCTCTCAGGTTGTTTTCCAATGAGGTCAAACGTTGTTTGGCGAGGCGTAATTTCTGTAATTTGTGATAAGCAATGCGGGCTTCGCTTGCGGATGCAATAAAGGCTGCGATTTCCCCAAATGCGGTGAGGAAACGGTTCGACTTGGGATCTCCGGGCAGCCAGTCCCCC
>JBNKOV010001039.1:0-1928 GCA_050294955.1 Holophagae bacterium | reverse complement strand
TATAATAGGTATATGCATATTTGTGCTTGATTCAAGCTCTCTTATCTTCTTAGTAGCAACAATTCCATTCATTACAGGCATTTGGATGTCCATTAAAATGAGGTCGTAGGATTTTTCTTCCAGTATTTTGAGGACTTCGTTTCCATTTGCGGCAAGATCTGCGCTATAACCCAATTTGGCGAGGAAGCGGGTGGCCACTTTGCAGTTTATGGGGTTGTCTTCTGCTAGGAGAATTCTCATATCAGACATTTCCACTGGCGCTTGTCTGTTCGGCAACTGCGCTGGGAGGCCTGATTCCGCTGGATTGAAGATATTGCCCAATAACTGGAAGAAGGCGTCGGGCTTCACTGGCTTTTGAAGCACCAATTCGCTCCAGACCGGGAAGCCGGATTTTGGGATCTGGCCGGGAAAGGCGACCGATACAATACAGGGTCCATTTTGGGGCCAGCTTTCTGCAACTGGCTCTAGCCGCATCACATCGCCCAAGACTATATCGATCTTGTGCCTCTCCAGCATGGCCCGAGCTTCCGCTAAGCCGGGCGCCGAAAAGACCTGTAGACCCCAGTGAATGGCGTATCCGCTTAAGCATTTGAACACCATGGGGTGAAAGCCCGCCAGCACGACTTTCCGGCCCTCCAATGTGGGCTGCTCACTTGACAGGAAAGGCGGGAGTTGCACTGGCCCGGCATGGGCGCGGATGGAGAAGGTGAATACGGATCCTTTCTGCGGCGTGCTTTCCACCTGTATTTGTCCGCCCATTAATTCCACCAAACGTTTACTAATGGTGAGACCCAACCCGGTGCCGCCATATTTTCGCGTGGTTGAGGGATCGACCTGACTGAAAGACTGAAATAGACGATCCATGCGATCTGGGGCAATGCCAATCCCGGTATCTTCCACCCGGAAAACAATTTGGAGACCATCGGGTCCAACTACCTGAGAAACCTGAATAAAGACACCGCCGTCTTCAGTAAATTTTGCGCCATTTCCCACGAGGTTCACCAGAACCTGGCGAAGCCTGTTCTGGTCGCCAATGAGCCATTCCGGCATATGGTCCGCCATGGCGTAACACAGATCCAGGCCTTTTTCGGCCGCCAGGTTGCTCAACAGATCCAAGGAGTCCTCTACGCAATTCCGTAGGTTGAAGGGGATGGTTTCCAGCTCTAATTTTCCTGCTTCAATTTTTGAGAAGTCCAGTATATCATTGATGATAGCCAGGAGCGCACTGCCGCTGGCCTTGATGGTGCGCACGTAATCCCGCTGACTCGAATCCAGCGAAGTGTCCTCCAAAATAGTAGTCATGCCTATAACCGCATTCATGGGAGTTCGGATCTCGTGGCTCATATTAGCCAGAAATTCGCTCTTGGATTCCGCAGCTTCCTCCGCCCGGGCCTTGGCCTCCACAAGTTCCGCAGTTCTGTCCTGGACCTTGCGGTCCAAACTGGCGAGAACCTCCTCAAGCTCCTTATTCAGCAAATCTCGCTCGTCCAGACTCCGCTTCAAGTCGCTGTAGTAGTTTTGCAGTCGGATCACCATCTGATCGTAAACATGCATCAGGCGGTCCACCTCCAAGGTGGTGGGCCGGTCGATTCGGGCGCGCTGGGGCAACCAGCCCCCTTCCAACCCAGCGGAAACGGAATTGGCCAGGTCCTGCAAAGGCCGAGTAACCAACGGCGTCATGAGACTGGCCAGGATAAGAGAAATCAAGATGCCAGCTAATAGGGTGATGAACATGGTGAGATAGAAATTCTCGGAATCCCTGTGGATATTGGCCAATGGCCTGGAGACCAGGACCTGCCAGCCCGTGTTGGGATCGGAAGCGCGGCTCACCATGAGATCTCGCCAGATGCCTTCGGCCCCTAAATGGGAGGTGTTCTCCACAAGGGCCTCCCACTTACCGGAGTGAAGGTACTTCACCACAGGATTTT
>JBNKOV010001038.1:0-1936 GCA_050294955.1 Holophagae bacterium | reverse complement strand
CTGGGGCGTCCTGGTTTCCAAACCACAGTGGCGTCCATGATCCGTCGGAGCGCTGTTCTCTTTTTAAATAGGCCAACCCTTTTTCAACCAATTTCTCCCAGCGAGTATGAGTTAAACCTTTTTGTTTCCAAGATATCACGGCAAGAATGGCATGGGCTGTTATGTCGGGGCAGCTTTTATCAAAGGGCAGTCTTCCCCAGCCTTTACAGAAGGTGGGCAGGCCGCCGTCGTTGTTCTGGAGTCCCGCCAGCCAGTTCAACCCGGCGGTTGCGGCGTCCCGGGTTCGGGCGCCTTTGGCGTCCAAATAGGCTAGGGCCGCCAGGGCGCCAGAGGTGTCGTCCGCGTCTGGCACGCCTCCCGGCAAAGGGGTCCAGGACCATCCTCCCGGATCGGCCCCCGTATAGGGATGCCTTTCTCTATATTGCTGGTTCAAAAGCCATTCTAATATCTTGTCTTTTTCCCGTTCATCCAGGTAGCCGCCCGGTCCCAGGGCGTTTACCGACAAGGTGGTGACCCAGGTGGTCAGATGCGTGTCGATAGGCCAACTACCGTCGGCTCGGGTGAGAGACTTGATGAAGGATATGCCCTTCCTGGCCACTTCGTGGTCCTTCAGGCCTATTGAGGCCAGACTCATGGTGACAAAGGCAGTGAGCGGGATGGCCTCCAGGAAGCCGCCGTTTTGGGGTTGAATGGCGGTGAGCACGCGCAATGTCTTGGATTTGGTAAGTTTCTTTGTGATTGTTGAGAGTAGGTTACGCCTGGGTCCATTGTGGAAGACGGCTTGGCCAATGGCGATCAAGGCAGGGAGCGCATAGCTGACTACGGGCATTTGCAGCCACTTGAACCATTTCTGAGGGAAGGCTGCCAGCTCGAAAGGCAGGGGGACCGCGAAGCGCCAGCCATCGGCTCCCAATCGGCCGCAAATGGCCAGCATGGAAATGATGGGCACGGAGAAGGTGTGGTCTTCTGCGTACCGGGCCATGATGGCGTTCACAATGCTCTGCGGCCTTAAATCTCCCGTTTTCCTGATGAGCCAGCATTCCGCCTCGGCAACCACCTCCATACGATGGAATGTGGGTTTGGCATCCAGTGCAAAGGCCGCCCAGCAAAGGGCCGTTGTGCTTAGATTGGAATGACTTCGAACGGTGTCGCCCCAGCCGCCGTCTTCATTGGCGTTTAACGCCAGCCAGTCGAGACCGGCCAGGATCAGCGCTTCATGGGCCTTGGCGTCCACCTGGTGCAGGGCGCAAATGGCGGTGGCTGTGGACAGCGCGCTGGTGGACAGTTCGCCCTCCCAAACGCCTCGCTCATTTCTTTCGTTCAATAAATGTCGGGCCAGAACGGAACGTGTATCCCCCAAGGCCTCCATCAAGCCAGATTCCCAAGGGCGAGCAGGCCGTAAAACGTGTATTCGCAATCCAGACGATCATCGCCCCAATTGCCGTAAAATCCACCCTGGTTCACCCAGAGCGAGTCAACATAATCCAGACAGGATTCTTTAATGTCTGAAATATCGCAGCCGATGATAGCCAACGCGTGGAGCGCTGTTGCGGTGGAGAGCAGGTCGGGCATGGGCGCGAAGGGCACGGCGAAAAAGCCGCCGTCTCCATGTTGTTGGGCCTTCAGCCAGGCGGCGGTTTGGGGATTGATGGGTGAATCTAATGCCTTCAGAACTGCAATGGCGGCGGCAGTCGCAGTTGTAGTGCCTACCGTGAGTCCAGGCTCATTGGAAAAAGCGCCGTCTGGCGTGGCAAGGGTTTGGACAGATGCCTTCAGTCCGTTGACGTCAATGGGTTCCAGACCGAGATCCTGGCGGGCGCCCAATCCCAGAAATGCGCCATAGGCGTTTCCTCGTGGACTGTTGGGATCTGGGTGGTATCCTCCGTCTGCGGTTCGAAAGGCTTCAACACCTTGGGCGAGAGCCTCTTTTTTTTCT
>JBNKOV010001037.1:0-1938 GCA_050294955.1 Holophagae bacterium | reverse complement strand
TGACACCAGACACTCCGTCCATTCCCCTTCTTTTGAAAGAACCTTGATGGCGCCAGCATGTTCTCGCACAATCATGTCGTAGCTTATATATAACCCCAGCCCAACATGACCTTTGCCAGTTTTGGTGGTGAAAAATGGGTAATAGATCTGATCCAACTTGTTTGAGGCAATTCCCACGCCATTATCTCTAATGAGGATTTCAACGCCATGTTCAAGTCGCCGGGTCTGGATAATGACTTGAGCATCAAATTTGGCGTCACCTTTTTTGCATCGCTCTAGGATAGCCTCAAGGGCATTATTAACCAGATTGACCACCACTCGGCTCAAGCTACGGGGTGAGACCAGCAACCGCCCTATTTCCGGGTCGTATTTCGTATGAATTCGAATATTAAACCCAGGGTTTTTGGCGCGCATGCCATGCCAGGCCAATTTTGCAAATTTTTCCACCAGAGCATTCAAATCGGTGGAGCGTTTGAGGTCTGTTTCGCCGCTCACAATCTCCATCATGCCTTGGACAATCTGGTTTGCCCGCTTTCCGTGTTCATTGATGATTTTCAGGTTTTTCTGCAGGTCGTCAACGGTCTCTTCAACCTCTTCACGCAACTCGGATGGAAGATTTAAATGGGGTTCCAGCAGGCTCGCTTTGAGATCGACTAGTATAGCATCCGAAAGTTCAGCGAAATTATTGACAAAGTTAAGGGGGTTCTTGATCTCATGGGCTACGCCCGCCGTTAAAGCGCCGAGGGATGCCATTTTCTCCTGAACTATCAGTTGATCCTGGCGTCTCAATATCTCAGCATTCCGAGTTTCTAATTCCTGAGTGCGCTCTTTGACCTTTTGCTCCAAGAGCCGGTTGGTGTCCAAAATATGCAGATGGGTTCTGACCCGCGAAAGGAGTTCGTATTTGGATATAGGCTTGGTTATATAGTCGTTGGCTCCGGCAGCAAAGCCGTGGGCCAAATCGGCCACCTGGTTTTTGGCCGTTAGGAAAATGATCGGCAACTCATGCACGGGCTGTTTCTCACGAACTCGGCGGCATACTTCAAAACCAGACATGCGAGGCATCATAATATCAAGAAGGATCATGTCAACACCCACCTGCTCCAGAATCTCAAGAGCTTCGGGACCACTTGACGCCTCTAGTATGGGATATCCCCAGGGCTGAAGATAATGGTTGAGAACCTTTCGGTTAATGGGCTCGTCATCCACGATGAGAATGCGAAAGTTGCCAGGAATGGGGTCCAGCAGGGATCCGTTCTTCTGTAGGCTTTCTAAGGGAACGGGAGCGGCAATCAGCTTGGGTAATACGCGCCGGGCCGGGGCCATAACTGTTGGGGTTCCTTCGGCTATGGGCAATTTGAAAATAAAAGCGCTGCCCAGCCCAGGCGTGGATTCAACTGAGATCTCTCCCCCGTGAAGGGCAATTAACTGCCGGGTAATGGCCAAGCCCAATCCCGTGCCTCCATGCATCCTGGCCAGGGATCCGTCTCCCTGCTCAAAAGAATCAAAAACCAACTCCTGCTTCTCTTCCGGAATGCCTATTCCCGTATCTTCCACCTTGATGCTGAGAGAATTTTGGATCTGTTCGGCGGACACCTTGATGTAACCCACTTCAGTGAACTTAACCGCGTTGCCAACCAGGTTGTGCATAATCTGGCGAAGCCTGTTTTCATCCGCTTCAACGGGTGGGATTTCCGTACCTACTGCATTAATGAGTTCAACCTTCTTTTTGCCAAGAAGCGGACGCGAAAGCGAGAACACCACGTCCGTCAAGGAGCGGAGATCCACTGAGCTGCATTTCAACTGTAAGCTGCGATTCTTCAGCCGGGAGAAATCTAGAATATCGTTCACCAGGTTGGAAAGCCGCCGGGCGCTGTCAATTACCAGGTTCAGATTATCCACTGTATCCGCTGGCAAAGGACCGTTTATTCCATCCAC
>JBNKOV010001036.1:0-1943 GCA_050294955.1 Holophagae bacterium | reverse complement strand
ATCGGCGACAATGCATTCAGCGGACAATCGTGTGCGGCCCAGATTTTCCCGCAGACGGTCCATGCGCGCGTCACTTTGGTCAAGCGCTGTAACCTCGGCCCCGCTCGATGCAAGTTGCATGGTCTTGCCGCCCGGCGCGGCGCAGAGATCGAGAACCGTGGCGGCTTGCGACCTCACAACCATTTCCGAGACGGCCTGACTGGTCTCATTTTGAACGTAGATGCGTCGTTTGATCATGTCCTCAATGCCAATGGGGTTGGACCTGCGTCGGGCTTGAGGAAGGGCGTCTGAGGGCGCATCCTCCTCAAACGCCTGCTGAGCGGCGGACCAGTAACTGACCACGCCAACCTCACGCCATGTCTCCAGCCAACCTTCCAAGCGGTCCGCGCCATATTGTTGAACAAGCAGTTCGCCCAACCACTCAGGCAATAGCCATGTGGTGTTGTCCCAGGAATCCCAAATGGGGTTCTTTTCCCGAACAATATTGCGCAATACGCCGTTTACCAGTGGCTTGAGACCACGGAACCGGGGCATGGCCAGTTTATTGGCTTCGTCCAGAATGGCGTAATCGGGCGACCTTGTGAAGACCATCTGACAGATGGAGGCGTTCAACAGCATGCGAATGAAGGGCGGCAACTTTTTGGGCTTGCAATAATGGGCCAGGATCCGGGAGAGCCCGGGTAGATACCGGAAGGTGTCATAGACAATTTTATAGGCGAAATTGCGATCTTCTTCGCTCATTTGATAGGGGATGCGGGCCATGGCTTCAGGAACAAGAAGGCTTTCTTTTTCAACCTCGCAGAGACAGGCCACGGCAAGTTCTCTGGGATTTTTAATGATATAGGGTTTCTGAGCCATAACGCCCCTCTGGGAAAATTTCAAGAACTCAAGTCGGATGGGCAAAGCCGGACCGCGAACGAACCAGGCCTCCCTGCTGGCTTCCATCCAAGCGCCGCCGAGATGACGGAGGCGCAATGAACGCTTGCCAGGCGTCGGGATCATGATACAATACTTCAGGACTACGAGCATTGGTTTTCAGGTAAATCAGATTGCTAATTTTTATCGGGGTATCCTTAGGTGTATTGATGCTTGCGAGCATCTGGATGGTTTTACGCCAAAATTCATACCTTCAAAGCGTGGAAGGGACGGAACCTGTGCGTCCCGATGCGGAGAGCCCCAACTCGGATCTAGCCCGACGCGATCATGAGCAGTTGCATATTATCTGCCGCAAGATTTTGAGCGCCATGGATGTCCAGGAAATTTACGACGTCACGGGCAAGGCATTGGCCGACAGCTTTGAACTGCCCTTCATCTTCATCGACGTCCTGGATGAAGACGAGACCATGAAACGGGTCGCCATTTATCCCGAGGATCTGAAGACGGAGGGACAGCGCTTTAATTTTGAGCTAGCCTGGGAAGTGGTAAAATCTGGGGTAACCCAATACCATACGGGTCTTCAACAGGAAACGGAAGAAAAGTTCAAGCCGTTTATCGATCAGAATGTGAACACCTTGCTGGCGCTGCCTCTGGGAACGGAAGGCTATAGCTGGGGCGTTCTCCTGTTGGCGGACGTGGAGGATCAGGCCTTCCACCAACACACCATAGACAACTTCAAGCTGGTTACCGAATTCCTCTCCCTTGCAGTGGAGCGGCGCCTGGACGTAGAAGCCCTGCGCATGAGCGAAGGGCGAAGTCGATCCATTGTCAACACCGCCCTGGACGCCATTATCACCATAGATGAGAAGGGTCTGGTTACATCCATCAACCCCGCGTTCGAAGACCTTTTTGGTCATTATGCGGAGGACGTTCTTGGCTTTAACGTATCCATGCTCATGCCCGAACCGGACAGCTCCCAGCATGACGCCTACATCAAACGCTACCTGGAAACGGGACAGCGCCGCATCATGGGCTTAACCCGCGAGGTGATGGCCATCCGCAGGAAT
>JBNKOV010001035.1:0-1948 GCA_050294955.1 Holophagae bacterium | reverse complement strand
CTTATTCTTTACAGAGATGTGGGAACGTTTCGGTTTCTATCTGTTGATCGGAATCTTTTTCTTATATATGACAGCTAGTAAGGACGGTAAGTTCCCGGGAATGGGCTTTTCTGGTTTTTTCAGAAAGGGCAGGAGGGGCGGGCCTGGTCCTTTCGGGTCTATAACATCGCTTTGAAGGTTGTGGCTGAAGGACTGCTTCCACAAATACCTCGCCTGATAACCTCTCACGCCCTTTATTTTGTGGATCGCACCCCTTTTACAAGTCGTTTGGAGAAATGGCATTACGGGATGGACAAAGAATAGGGTTGGTTTTTTAGCCTTCGGCAATCCATGCTTTTAGAGAGCGTGACTCTGGATTCCGTGGATGCTTCTGGCTCAGGACTCTTGCCACAAGCGGGATGGTCGTTTATTATGGACCTTTGAGGATTTTTCTCCGAGGCAGGTGATCCATTGATGCGATTTTTGATCTTGTTTGTCGCGTTGGTTCCTTCTCTTTTGGAAGGCGCTGAAAAGGAATATTTTGAGACGGGTCGGTTCACTCATGATCAGCTTGTTGAATGGGCGCAAACCCACGGCTCTCCGCTTTATGTTTATGACGGCGATCTGATGGTGGCCAAGTTCCACAAATTCAAGGCTGCTTATGAGGCGGTTTACCCCAAGATTAAGGTGTTCTACGCTCTAAAGGCCAATACGAACATGAGCGTGGTTGGGCTGCTGTCAAAGGCTGGGGCCAACGCGGAATGTATTTCAATGGGTGAAATGAAGCTGGCGATGATGGTTGGCAGGAAAGGTGAGGATATTATCTTTACCGCCAGCAGCAAGTCGCCAACCGAGCTTGCCTTTGCTGTGGAGAACGGGGTTGTGGTGAATCTGGACTCCCTGGGCGATTTGGAGAATTTGAGCGCGGTGACGGCGCAGCTCAAGAAGAAGGCGCGTATCTCGTTTCGCATTAATCCAGATGTGGATCCCAAAACCCATCGCCATATTTCTACGGGTCACAAATTCTCCAAATTTGGGATTCTCTTTGAGAATGACGAAATTTTGGAGGCCTATCGAAGGGCGGCTAAGGATCCCCATCTTGAGATTTGGGGCATTCACAGTCATATCGGCTCGCAAATTACGGATACTGAACCATTTGAACGGAATGTGAAGTTGGTGACGGAGGCGGTTCGCCGGCTTAAAAAAGAGCTGGGCATTGAGCTTAAATTCATTAACCTGGGCGGCGGTCTCGGCATCCCCTACAATGACGGTGAGAAGGCTCTGGAGCCGGAATTTGTGGCTGGAAAGGTGAGCGCCTTGATTAAGTCAGAGCTGGCCGAGCTGGGTTATACTCCCGAACTCTGGTTGGAGCCCGGGCGGTACTTTGTTGGGGACGCAGGGTTCCTTATTTCTCGGGTTAATTCTGTGAAACATACGCCCTACAAGCATTTTATCAATGTGGATACCGGGTTCAATCATCTCGTTCGTCCCATCTTGTATGAAGCCTATCACCGGGTTCGTGTTCTCAATGGGAATGGCAAGCGGGAAACCTTTGATATTGCAGGAAATATTTGCGAAACCGGAGATATCCTGGCCCATGATCGGCGCCTTCCCACTCCCAAACCCGGCGATTATCTCGTGTTTATGGATGCTGGGGCCTATGGTTTTTCCATGGCTTCCGAGTACAATAGCTTTCTGCTGCCCGCCGAACTGCTTGTTCGGGGCGATAAGGCGGAGGTTATCCGGAGCCGGGAGACCTGGGACGATTTACTGAGAAATCAGGTTCTCCTTCCGGATTTGAAATAGGGAGGCTTCATGGTTGAGGCTAAACGAGCGAAAATGTTCTATCGCATGGGCGAAGTGGGGAAGATTACTGGGTTGGAAGCTCATGTTCTAAGGCATTGGGAGACCGAGTTTCCCATGCTAAAGCCCAAAAAGAACCGCTCTGGGCACCGAGTCTTCAATCAAT
>JBNKOV010001034.1:0-1948 GCA_050294955.1 Holophagae bacterium | reverse complement strand
AGGCTCCAGAGCTTGGGCCTGTTCGTTGGTCAGGGCGGTGCTCAGGGAGTTGCCATTGGCGTCAACCAGAGGCGTGGTGCGCTTCAGAATAATGGTGGTGGCTTCCGATTCAACGGGAAGCGAGGACGCCGTTCCAATAACCCCTTGGGTTACAATAACCAGGTGGGGGTGGCCCGGGTTCAACGGTCTGACCGGCAGGCCGGAAATCACGGAATTGTTGCCGGTTTCGTCGTCTTTCACTTCAAAAGCATACTCTTTAAACGGGTTGACCTGGGCGCCTTGCGCCGCCGCAGCCAGTTCTACCGCGTCTACAACCATCACGGTCTGACTGTTGACGCTATCGGGGTTGACCTTGCCAACCATGGGAATGCGGATGGCGGCCGATGTGGAAAAACCGGGAATGGTGTTGACCTGAGCGGCCAGACCATCTACGGCCGGGTCGCCTGTAGGAGGTATGTTGATTAAACCGGTAGTGGGGCTTCTTAAAATTTCGTGGGGAAGCGCAATCGCCGCTGGGCCCCCTGTCGGATCGAAATGGACGAACGTGTATTCCGTAGGTGGAATGTTCTGATTAGGCGAGTTATCAATGGTGTCGCTGTCCGAGCAGCTAATAAGGCTCGCGATCAGCAATGCCGACAACAAGTAATAAATCAAACGGATTTTCATATTACACTCCATGACTCCACAAAACCTCAGGTAATTTTTTGATGTGGATTACAATTGAATCAATACCCTGTTAGCTCACAACTATAGCCTAACAGGCAGAATAGGACAAGCGCTGGATGAAAAAAAATGGGGCTTTTTGTAAATAATCCGGGTAAATTCCGGCCAATTCCTGCGCAGGCGGTTTACATAACCCCAAATGAGACCCCTTTTTCCGTTCATCGCTCCCTCTTTTCTCAGAAAAAAAAGTGAGTGGGAAGAATTCTTGCCGCTGAGCGATGGCGTGGTCTCAACAGAATTGGCCTCGCTCTTGCCCTGCTCCCAACTCAACTCTACCATTGCTGTCAACCCAACCGAGTCCAGCCTTTCCGCAACTTCTGCCTGGCGTTCCACTACCTGCCGTTATTTCAAGCATTTCCAGCATGACGCCATTAAATGTGAGATGCATGGCGGCCTTCCGCCCAATCTGTGCTAGCATATAGGTGGACGTAAAAATGCCATTGTGCGTTATGAACTGGGTAGAATCGGCTTCTGTCTGGTTTCACTCCCTGGAATCGGGTTCTCCCGTAGCCTATTTTGGGCGACTCTTAGAATTTCCTCAAGCTTGCGCTTTTGTGAAAAAGCGACATGTTTTACTCAGTGGGCTGGCCTTATGATCAGACTTCTCTTGAGCATCTCCATTTTTCTGGTTTTTGGGAGAATCGGTCTGTTCGCTCAGCCCAGGCATCTCTTTTTTGACTGGTTTAACGAGGCCCAAGCCTGGGTGAACTGCCTGTATCAGGACGAGGCGGGTTATATTTGGATCGGCGCGCAGGACGGGTTGCTGCGTTATGACGGGCTCCACTTTCAGACCATGGCCCTTGCCGACGGGATCGTGCCTGCCACCACCGCTTTTGAGGATGATGGAAAGGGCGGCCTCTGGATTGGGACCAAGGAGGACGGGCTCTTTCACTACACCTCGTCTGGGGAGTCTCGCAGGTTTTTGAACGATCCCCAAAATGAGAACAGTCTTCAAGACAATCACGTGCGCGCTCTGGAGCGGGATGACCAGGGTAATCTGTGGGTGGGTACTGGAACCGGGCTCTGTATGTTTGACGGTCGCTCTTTTAAGAGGATTGACCTGAGCGGGGACAACCGCAAAGTGAACTGTATTCTGAGCAGGGGAGACCTGGTTGCGGTGGGCTGTAAGACGGGGCTTTTCCTGGTGGAGGCGGGTGAAGCGCGATCTGTTTTCGGAAGCGCTTCGGTGAACGCCATGATCCAGGGCAAAGGCCATTTGTGGCTG
>JBNKOV010001033.1:0-1960 GCA_050294955.1 Holophagae bacterium | reverse complement strand
GGGATAAAATACTGGAGATCTTTCCGGTAAACACAAACTACGGAAAAGCAATCACAGCATCTCCAATATGCAAAAGCAAGGGATTGTTTTTCAATACGTAGTGATCTGAGTACCTGGCGGTACGGATGGCGCCTTTTGAACAGGCCTTTCGTTCTGGTTTATCCCATAAACAGTGGGTTAAAACCTTAACCCCGCGCAAAGGAAGAGTTAATGGCTCCTTTAGTCGCAAAAGCATGCCCATAGAGTTTCTCACGGGATCAATCTCGCCACAACACAGGAAAAGGAACAAACCAAATGTATACAGCAGAGTCTTTTACATTAGAAATCCCCAGGTCTCTGCTATGATAAAAAAGGGGTTGGAGCGGGCTCATGAATAATTCCAGAGCAAGAGTGCTCTATGGGGAAGCCAATTTCCAGGCGTTTAATGAAGACAACGGTTATTATGTGGACAAGACTCACTACATCCCGCTCTTGGAAAAATTCCGCAGCCCTGTTTTCCTTCGGCCACGCCGCTTCGGAAAATCTCTTCTTTGCACAACCCTTCAGTACTATTACGACATTACCGCTGCCGACCGCTTTGAAACCGATTTTGGGAATACCTGGATTGGACAGCGCCCCACAGCGGAGAAAAACAGCTATTTTGTGCTTCATCTCGATTTCTCAATTGTTGACCCAAGCGGGGGCCTCCCAAAAATCAGGGGTCGATTCAACACCCATGTCAACTCGCGTTTACGCAAACTGGTTGCTCTAAATCAAAGCCATTTTCCCAGATCCCTTGAACTTGACATGGACAGGGATGCAGCAGAAAACTTGACCCTTCTTTTAGATCTCGCGGAAGCGCAGGGGCTTCCTCGCTTTTATATCATCATCGATGAATATGACAACTTTGCCAACCAAATGATTGTAGGCCGCCAGGATCAAAGATATCGACAACTTACGAGTGAAGGGAGCTTTCTAAAATCCTTTTTCAAGGCATTGAAGGAGGGACGGAAGAGCAAGCAGATAGGCAGGATTTTTATTACAGGGGTTCTCCCAATCACCATCGACATTCTCGCCTCCGGCTACAATATCGCCGATTTCATTACCCTTGACCCGGAATTTGAGGCCATGGCTGGCTTTACCCAAAAAGAAGTGGATTGGCTTTTGGACAGGATTTATAAAGATTATGGGCTAAACCCAGATTCCCGTCCTCAAGTTGAAGAAGTGATTAAAAGAAATTACAACGGCTACCGTATTGTGGACTCAGAGGGCGACGCCTTATATAACAGCACAATTCTTATGTATTTTCTGGAAAAGCTGGCCCGCTTCAAGGAAATCCCAGAATTTCTTACCGATCTCAACCTGAAAACAGACATTTCCTGGGTTCGCAGACTCACTTCCTCCAATGCCCATCGCACCAAAGAGCTGGTGAATCAATTGACCATTGAAAACCGTCTTCCCTATAGTAAGATCCAGCTCAGAAACAAGTTCGATATGTCCCAGTTTTTTGAAAAGTCGTTCTACCCCATTTCCTTCTTCTACCTCGGCATGCTTACCCGGGAAGACGACTACTTCATGCGCCTGCCCAACCAGAATATGAAGGATATCTTCACGGAGTATTTTAATCAAATCCATCATGTTGACACAGGAACGCTGTACTCTGAAATGATGGCCGCCTTTGCGGAAAACCCGGACCTGCCAAAACTCTTCGCAGATTATTGGTCGATCTATATTTCCCAGTTGCCAGAAGCAGTGTTCGCCTCGGTAAACGAGAACTTCTACCGAACCACTTTCTACGATCTCTGCCGCCAGTTCCTTTCCCACCTTTACGTCTGGCGTATGGAAGGCTCTATGCCATCGGGGAGGAGCGATCTGGAAATGGAAGGGAAATACCACACAGTCTTTGCTGCAGATCGTTATCTCATGGAATTCAAGTATGTCTCCAATGCTAGGAGCAAGGGTTTGGATTTGAAAGCTTTCC
>JBNKOV010001032.1:0-1969 GCA_050294955.1 Holophagae bacterium | reverse complement strand
GAGGAGGTTTTGGAGTACCTCAACGGCTTGGAAAATGAGGACATGTTTAAAGACATCCGCATGCATCTCGGCCTCCTGGAAACCTGGAAGCAGGGCAGAGACGAAGTGCAGAAGGAAGTTCTCAACCAGCTCAACCAGTGGATTGAAGCCGGTGAGGTGGAAAAGGCGCGTCAACTCTTGGATTCTCTCCAAAATCACCTGCCGCAGGACACGGTGGCGGCCATAAGAACCCGCCTGGACGCCATACCCAAAGAGGAACCCGCTCCCCCTGATCAAGAACCCGATCTACAAACCGTCGAATCCCCGGAACCTGAAGAAAGCGAGCCGGTAGTGGATCCCACCATCGTGGATTTCTACCAAAAGGAACTGGCTCGGGTTGAACGCCAGAAACAGGAGCTGGACCAACAGGTCGCCAGCATCAACAACCAGAACAAGCAGCTAAGAGGCCAATTGCTTGACAAAAAAGCGGCCCAGCCGTCTTTTGTTCCCCAACTGGTTTTAAACCTGTTCTCCGAAAAACGCAAGGCCGTTCGCATTGAGGGTCACGCCGTTTCACCTTTGATGATTCGAGGCTGGGAGCTGTTGATCGATGGCAATCGCGTGGGACTGCCAGAATCGGCGCTGAGCCAAAACGGGGCCGCTCACAGGTTGGACTTGTCGAAAAAACTGCCATCCTATGGCGACCATACAGTTGAAATCAGGGTGGTTGACGAGATGTCGCGAAGAGTCAGCCGGTCGCAAACCATCCATCTGCCCCTCCCCTGGTATCTGAACATGAAACTATGGGCTATTCTTGGCGCCATCCTGATAGCCTGGGTTTTGATTCGTTTCGCCCTTATTTTGAAAAGACGCAGGAAGGCCAAACTCCTGCATTTCAACCCCTATATCGCGGGAAGCCCTGTGCGCGAAGAGGAGATGTTCTATGGGCGGGACGAGTTGGTGCATCGCATTCAGAGCCTGGTCCACAAAAACAGTTTCATGATTCATGGCGCACGCCGTATCGGTAAAACCAGCCTGCTCTTTCAACTGCACGCCAACCTGAAAGCCCTATCCTCTGAAAACTACAAATTCTTCCCGGCTTTGATCGACCTGCAAGGCGTGCATGAACCGGAACTTTTCCATCATATGATGGCCGAAGTCCTTAGCAACGCAGAGGATTGGGAACTGGAGACAGACGACCTGACATTCAGGGAAATCCCCGATCATTACCAAAGCCGCCAGTTCTCCAGAGACATGAAGCACATCATTCATACCCTACAAGATCGGCATCCCCAGCATGTTATGGTGGTGTTGCTGGTAGATGAAGTGGATGTGCTCAACGAGTTCAGCGAAAAAACGAACCAGAAACTTCGCGGTATTTTCATGAAAGACTATGCGGAGCACCTCACCTGCGTCATGGCTGGCATCCACCTGAAAAAAGAGTGGGAAAGCAGCGGATCGCCCTGGTACAATTTCTTTGAGGAAATCCCAATTCACACCATAGACGAGAAGGAAGCAACCCGCCTCATTCTGGACCCCGTGAAAGGCATATTCCAGTACAAAAAGGATGCGGTGAACCTCATCATCAAGGAAACGGGCTGCCATCCCTACCTCATTCAAAAAGTCTGTGTCTCGCTTATCGTAAGCAAACTCCACACCGGTCATTACATTATTTCAAAATCGGACGTGGCGCAGGCGCTTAAAAACCTTAATGAAGAATTTAAAAGGAGTAGAGCATGAGCTTTATCTTCAACCGCTGGGTTCGAGGCCGTGATTTTTACGGGCGTCGAATCCTACTTCGAACCGTCCGGGATCGGGAACTCAAACCCACGTGGATTCTCGGAAACAGAAGGGTTGGCAAAACGTCTTTTCTAAGACAGATAGAGTGGCTATGCCGCAATGGAGAATGGACCGGAGCCGTCCCGCTTTATTGGGATCTTCAGGGCGCTGGCTCCCCTGACGGTTTGAAGGACTCCTTTCTGGAGGCTTT
>JBNKOV010001031.1:0-1971 GCA_050294955.1 Holophagae bacterium | reverse complement strand
CGTCAACGGAAGCAGGGCTTTTCGGTGTTGAACTGGATAGGGAGCGAGACAAAATAGTGATCATTGGCGCGCCTTTCGAGGCCACCGCATCCTATGGCGGAGGCACGTCTCAAACTCCAGAGGCCATCATAGCCGCCAGTCACCAACTGGACTTTTTCGATCTCGGCCTGAAAGCCGAATTTGGCGACCAGGTGGGCATGCTTCCCTTTAACAAAGAGTGGCGTGAATGGAACGCTTTGGCCAAAGCCATGGTAGATGAAACCCGCCGTGAAGGGACTGCTCCCGAAAAACGCAAGGAGTTGGTGGAGAAGGTAAACGCCATCTCAGAAAAATTAAACGCAGCGGTAGAGCGGGAAGCTCGCAATTTACTGGATCAGGGCAAGATTGTTGGGGTGCTAGGGGGCGACCACTCTACTCCGTTGGGCGCCATGAAAGCTTGCTACAGCCATTGGCCCGATATGGGCGTGTTGCATATAGACGCCCATCATGACCTGCGTTGCGCCTACGAAGGCTTCACCTGGTCTCATGCCTCCATTATGTACAATCTCCTCCATGAAATTGGCCCCATGCCCCTGGTTTCCGTTGGCATAAGAGACTTCTGCAAAGAGGAACACCAGATGGCCGCCGAGCTTGAGCACGTCTTCACCTGGTACGACGCCCATTTGAAGGCCGCGCTTTTCAAAGGCGAGACCTGGCGCGCCTGTTGCGAACGCATAGTTGCTGACCTGCCCAAGAACGTTTATGTCTCCTTCGATATCGACGGTCTGGACCCTTCCTTATGCCCGAACACGGGCACGCCGGTTCCTGGCGGACTCGATTTCCAACAGGCCTGTTATCTCTTGGAACAGGTGCGAGAGAGCGGACGCAATATCATTGGGTTTGATCTGTGCGAGGTCGCGCCCGACAGTGAAAACCCGGAAAACGAGTGGGATCTGAACGTAGGAGCCCGAATCCTACACAAACTCTGCGTGGTAGCGGGTGGTTACCCAAACAAATAACCAGTAAAATTTAAAATTCCCGGGAGGGTTTTCATGAATTCGGTGGTTTGTGAGGGCGTGCATTTTTATTATGGCGACAATCACGCGGTTCGTGATCTGAATCTGGCCATTCCGAAGGGCTCCATTTTTGCCTTGATCGGTCCAAACGGATCGGGAAAATCCACCACCCTGAATATGATCACCACTTTACTACAGCCCCAGAGCGGCGTCGTCAGGGTCAACGATCTGGACACGGTGGAACAGGCCGATCAGGTTCGCGCCAACCTGGGGTTGGCCCCGGAGGAGCCCGCAGTCTTCAGTGGTCTGACGGCCTTTGAGTTTGTAAACCTCTCCGCTGTGCTGCACGGGGTTTCTGAGGCCGATGCCGAGGAGAAGAGCCGAGAGCTGTTAACCCGATTTGAGTTGATTGACAAGGCGGATCATCAATTGGGCTCTTTTTCCAAGGGCATGAAGCGCAAAGCCTTGATCGCCTCTGCCCTGGTGCATGACCCCGAATTGCTGATATTGGATGAGCCTCTTGATGGTCTGGACATCTTCGCTCAAAAACTGCTGCGCGAATATCTGAAGGAGCGGTCTGAGCGGGGATTGACGCTCATTTACTCCACCCATATTCTTGAAACTGTGGAAGGCTTTTGCAGTCACGTGGGCCTGCTGGAAAACGGGAAACTTCTGGATCACGGGCCGATTCGGGGAGGTGAAGGCGCGATTGAAGATCCAAAACCTGGGTGATGCCTTTTCGGCTGCAAACAGGAAGGTTACGTGAATAGCTTCCAACAGAAGTTCCATGGTCTTTTCGCCTTTATCCTGAAGGCGGACCGCACAGCTATGACGGTTCTGGCGAGGGCCTTGGTTACAGATCATGAACGCAAGGCTTTAGCGCGCAATCGAGGGGAGGGGTTTACCCGGAACGAAGTTCGCATTTTGGGCGTCCTGTTTCTCTGCCTCTCGTCGCTGGGCATGGTGAGTTTTGCCT
>JBNKOV010001030.1:0-1976 GCA_050294955.1 Holophagae bacterium | reverse complement strand
AATTCTTTAATAAAGCCCTGCCTTCACTGATTTTCCAAACCACTATCGTTTAAAAATCCATCTCGCCTTTCAATACAACCGAGAACCAAGGCTTCAAAAATAAACCAAACCTGAGGCCCATGGAAGACCGCTTCGAGGGTCCCGACAATTGAACCGTGAAAAAATCCGGCTCTCATGCCAGGCTTGTGAGAAAGACCCCTCCAGATTGGAATTTGTTGAAACCTTCGTAACTGGTTTGATGTATGATAATTGACGGTTGCTGCGGCCAACCAAGTTTCATAGTGACTTCAAGGTTTAGGGGTATTCATGCGGGATATGCTTAAAGAATAAGGAGTCTTCCCCCATGAATTGGACCTTCATTAAAAAATGGACAACCCTAACCATTGGCATTACTGTTTTTATTGGACTTACATCTCTGACCTGGGTCGAGTACCAGCTCCGGAAGGGTCGCGGCCAATTCACCCAGAAAGTGGACCGCACCCAATTCTCACCCCTATCGGGTTTGATCGCCATTGAGAATGTAACCATTCTTTCCCCTGATTGCGAAAGCATGATCGCGGGCCAGACCGTGCTCCTGGAAAATGGTAAGATACTGGCCATAGGCCCTGCTATCCAAACGCCTCAGAACGCCCATCTCCTGGATGGTGAAAATCGCTTTCTAATACCAGGCCTCGTAGACTCTCATATTCACCTGGAAAACACGCCCAACGACCTTCTGCTCTACCTTGCCAATGGCGTCACTCATGTGCGCGACATGGGCGGCGCTAAACATCAGTTAAAAATGCGCCAAGACACTTTAAATGGGCATTTGGGTCCACACATGTTCATTGCATCGGAGAAGATCTACAGTGATAGCGGCTTAAGAGGACGGTTTTCAGACTGGACCCGAACCAGGATCAACATTTCGGAGCCAGAGGAGGCCGCCCCCCTTGCGGAACGCCTGGCCAAAGCCGGCTTTGACGCTGTCAAAATAAGCAATGGAACTCATAACGATGTTTTTTGGGCCTTAATGTCGGCCAGCAAAAAGTACAACCTTCCGGCGGTAGGCCACATTCCCGACAATATTCCTCTGCCCGAGTTTTGGGAGTCAGGGCAAATTGAAATAGCCCATGTGGAGGAGTTGACCAAGGCTTTAGCCCGGGAATTTGGGGGATACCATGGCGGCAATGCGAATGATTTCGTGACATTCGTTGAAACGCGCGCAGAGGAGGTGGCCCGAGAAGTCCATGATCACAACATCGCGGTCACCACCACGACCTGGTTAATGCAAAGCATTCCAAAACAGAAGTTTGAACTGGAAACGATTATCAGACAGACCGCCCTCCCCTACGCCAACCCAGCGTTAATTGAAGGAACCCTGTTAAGGAAGGGCTGGTTGCCGGGAAACAACAGCTACGGCCTGAGCGCCGAAACACAGAACAATCCGGCGACCCTTGCAAGCGCAAGGGCATACTGGGACGCCTATGTCCAGGCAATTCACATCATGACTCGCGCACTTGTGAAAAACGATGTATTTTTGATGGCGGGCACAGACGCGAACACAGCCCTTGTGGTTCCAGGGTTTTCCCTGCATGATGAACTTGAGGACTTAACCCGCATCGGCCTGTCCAACGCACAGGCGCTTCGTTCAGCCACAGTCAATCCGGGAATATGGTTGAAAAGCAACAGCGGTCGAATAGAGCCAGGTTACAAGGCCGACCTGGTGCTATTGGATAAAAACCCACTCGAAGATATCGCCAACACCCAAACCATCCGGGGTGTTTTTATTGATGGCCAGTATCTCAATCGCGCTCAATTGGACGCCATGTTAAGCGCAGTAAAAAAGGCCAATGACACGAGTCGCAACTCGTCCATCGATCATCTCCATTAAAAGAGCAAAACCCATTTTCGCTTTTTCGCAGTTGGGCAGGGCTTTCTACTGGCCTTTTGGGCGAAGGCTGGTTAAAATACAAGACGTCGGCTTTCCAACTGCAACG
>JBNKOV010001029.1:0-1978 GCA_050294955.1 Holophagae bacterium | reverse complement strand
GCTTTTTCAAAGCTTCAATTCGGGTCCGGTTCCACGGTCGAAAAAAGTAACTCAGCCACTTCAACATCGCCATATCCTTACTCAGGCAATTCACAACACCAAAAGCCTAACCCAAAACTGTCGAATATAACCAGGACAATTTCACCGAAAACAAGGCAGCCTTTTAGATTGCCAGCAGGCATGGATCCAGCGACGGAGCCAGACCCTACTGCACGGGTATAACCACAGTTACGCGAGCTGTGAGCATACCCCTGATTTAGGATGAGCCGATCTCCAATTGAAGTCGGGGACCTGTTTTCAAGCTCAACGTGACCGATGGCCACCTGGGAGGAAAGTTGAACTTGAGGCGAAGACCGATTGCGTGTGAGTACGATCTTCTACGAGAAAAAACGTCTCGTGCTATTTCATAATGTATGCTTTTAAAAGTCGATGGGTCAACCCCAAAAAGCCTTTTCCAAAAGCCCTGATCGCTGCGATCTCTGCAAGAATCTTGTTCGAAAATGGTTAGAACGCTTTATTTAATCGCTCATCTAAGAGCTTGCAATATCAGATCTTGAGAAATGCCCTCAGATTAAGAGCTGTCAAGCAAAACCGTTTTCTTTAAGGAGGTTATGGGTTATCCCACTGGTCGCGCCGCCCAGGCGACTGCCAATTATTTTTTCTACATATTTTCCCAAAATATCCACTTCAATGTTCACCCTTTCCCCAGGCTTCTTTGAAGGCAGAACAATGTGGTTTTGAGTATAGGCCACCAACATGATGGAGAAAGAATCCTTCGTTACATCTACAAGGGTCAGGCTCACGCCATCCAAGGCTATGAAGCCTTTCGGAACCATGTACTTTAAAAGGGCTTCAGGGGCTGTAAAATACACTCGAAGCGATTCGCCGTCAGGAACCATTTTGGAAATCAAGCCAATGCCGTCTACATGGCCTTGCACATAATGGCCGCCCAAGCGGGTGCTGGGCGTAACCGCTCTCTCCAAATTGACCCGATCTCCGGTTTTCAATTGTTCCAAGTTAGTCAAGCTTCGGGTTTCCGGAGCAACGCCCACGGTGAATTCGTTCCCAGTGAGTTTGGTGACTGTTAAACAAACCCCGTTCACGGATATGCTGTCACCCAGCCGGGTCCCCTCAAGGACCACCTTCCCGCTGATGACCATTTCATAGCCCTTGCTGGTATTGGAAACCCCCGCCACCCGGCCCATCTCTTCAACGATGCCGGTGAACATTACACGCCTCTTCTAATCCGGGTTTTTATTAAAACGTCCGATCCAAGAATGACAGTTTCAGCTATCTGGGCGTTCAGAGCCTGAGCGAGTTGGGGGATGCCCTCTCCGCCAAATGGCGACGGCGCTTTCTCTCCACCAATCAACTTGCCGCCAACAAAGGTCCATGTTTCCTGAATATGATGACCCGTCAGAAAACTACCCAGGACTTTGGCCCCGCCTTCCACCATGAGAGTGGCGATCCCTTTCTTTCCCAGTTCATCTAGAAGAGCGTCAAGAGAAACGCTGCCGTTTTCATCTTCTGGTTGCGTTAGAACTGTTACGCCTCTCGCCTCCAACAGGGCTCTGTGGGTTTCCGGCATGGCGCTGGTGGAAGCAACGATGGTTTCACCGGGTATTGAGGGATCGAACACGTTGGCGTTTAAAGGAACACGGCCGTGGCTATCTAAAATAATTCGATAGGGGTGACGACAATTTTCTCCGGGAATCCGGGTTGTCAGTTGAGGATTATCGGCAATCAGCGTGTCTGCTCCGACAAGAATGGCGTCCATAATGTTCCGGAGTCGGTGGACTTCCAACCGGGATTCAATACCCGTAATCCACTGGCTCTCGCCTGTTGCAGTAGCAATTTTTCCATCCAAGCTCATTGCGTATTTTGCAATGATGTAGGGTTTGCCAGTCGTGATAAAGTGAAAAAAAGCACGGTTCAAATCTCGCGCCTCTTCTTCGTGTGGACCCCGGTTCACTCGAAT
>JBNKOV010001028.1:0-1978 GCA_050294955.1 Holophagae bacterium | reverse complement strand
ATACAGGAAGGCTCTGCAAAGCTTTTATTATCTGTGGACAACATCCTTGAAGACCTTCAACCTCTGCTGGGCATGGCGGCCAATCACGAGAAGCGGGTATTAAAGATTATCAAAGACCCGCTTTCCAAAAAAATCTATGAAAGGCTTGACGCTTATGAACCCCTTCCGTTAGATTTACTGGTGGCCGAATTGGAGGAGGATGCGGGATTGATCATTGCACGACTCGTGGATTTGCAATCCCAAAAACTTGTCGAATGCAGGCCCGGGCAGTATTATGTCCGCAACCCACTGGTTCCCGAGGTTAAAGCATGATCTTGAGAACATGTGGAAAATGCATGACCGACCTGATTCCGGCGCTTTTCTCTCAGATTTATTTGCTATCTGAGGCCAACCGCTATATTTTAGGGTATTAGGGCAGTCATGGACTTTCCACATCGCTGGGGAGTTGAGGCTGAAACCGGCCCCGTTGAATAGTTTCCCTGAATCCTTGCAAAAGGTCGTTCAAACATGGATAATTTCAACCAGGTAATAAAACAGACATCGGAACGAACCCGATACGAAAGAATGGGAGCGATTAATGGGTAAATCCCTGGTCATCGTCGAGTCACCGGCAAAAGCGAAAACAATCAACAAATATTTGGGTGATGATTTTAAAGTCATGGCCTCCATGGGGCATGTTCGCGACTTGCCGACCAATAAATTGGGCGTTCATCTCGACCAGGACTTTGCGCCGGATTATATTGTGATGCCTTCCAAGCAGAAGATTATCTCCGAGCTGAAATCGGAAGCTAAAAAGGCCGACGCCATCTACCTGGCCCCTGACCCTGACCGCGAGGGTGAGGCCATCTGCTGGCATTTGGAATCTTCGGTTGTGCCAGAAAAGAAGCCGGTTTTCAGGGTCATGTTCAACGAAATTACTAAAAACGCCATTAAGGCCGCCATCAGTAACCCTGGCAAGATGGATATGAATCGAGTGGACGCACAGCAGGCGCGACGGATTTTGGACCGTCTGGTGGGCTATTTAATCAGCCCCGTTCTCTGGAAGAAAGTGAAGCGCGGCATTTCCGCTGGCCGCGTTCAGTCGGTGGCCCTGCGCATGATCGTTGATCGGGAATACGAGATTCTGAGCTTTAACACCGAAGAATACTGGACCTTCCACGCTCAGTTGGAAGGGGGAGAAAAGCCCGATTTCAAAACCCGCATGGTTAAATGGAAGGGCGAAACGGTTCGCGTTGGCAACAAAACCGCCAAATGCGCGATCGACAACGAGAAGATGGCCCGCGAGATTGAGACCCTGCTTAAGTCGGGTCAATTCCGGGTCGATTCTATTAAAAGGAAGGCCAAGCGCCAGAACCCGCCAGCGCCGTTCACCACCTCCAAGTTGCAGCAGGACGCCTCTCGCGCTCTTGGGTTCAGCGTGAAAAAGACCATGATGGTCGCCCAGAAGCTCTACGAGGGCATTGAAATTGAAGGTGAACCCACCGGTCTGATTACCTATATGAGAACCGACTCCACCCGGGTTAGCGATGAAGCGCTCGGCCAGGTGAGAGAGTTCATCGGGTCCAACTATGCCCCGGAATACCTGCCCGCTGAGGCCAGGAAACTCAAGCAGAAAGCCAATATCCAAGATGGTCACGAATGTATTCGACCCACCCATCCCGACTACACCCCGGAGATGATGGCGCCCCACTTGGACAAAGACGAGCAGCGCCTGTACGGCCTGATCTGGAAGCGGTTTGTCGCCTCGCAAATGACCGCCAAACTCATGGACGAGACCGTATTGGACATTCACGCCGCCGAAGGCCAGTTTGAAGCCAAAGGTCTGGTCACCACGTTCCCTGGCTTTTCCACCCTCTACACGGAAAAACCCTCCGAAGGCTCTGGCGACGACGAAAAATCCTCCGACCTGCCTCGGCTGGAAGAAGGGGAAATTCTCAAAGTTCTGGAGCTTGAAGCAAGACAGAACTTCACCAGGCCG
>JBNKOV010001027.1:0-1984 GCA_050294955.1 Holophagae bacterium | reverse complement strand
AAGGTCGCGGCGTGCCCTGTCTGGTGGCCGTTCACCAGGACGGCTCTGGTGACGCCTTTCACAAGGCCCTGGCTTACGCTCACGCCATTGGCGGGACGCGAGGCGGCGTTTTGGAAACCAATTTTGCGGAGGAAACCGAAACGGATCTTTTTGGCGAGCAGGCGGTTTTGTGCGGCGGGGCCACCGAACTGGTGAAGGTGGGATTCGAAACCCTGGTGAAAGCTGGTTACCAGCCTGAACTGGCCTATTTCGAGTGCCTTCACGAGTTGAAACTGATCGTAGATCTGCTGTATGAAGGGGGCTTTGCTCGCATGCATGAATTTGTAAGCGAAACCGCTATCTACGGCGACCTGACCCGCGGCCCGCGCGTGGTGGACGACCATGTTCGCAAGAGCATGGAACAAATCCTTAGGGAGATTCAAGACGGAACCTTTGCCCGTCAGTGGACGGAAGAAAACGCAGCCGGCTTGAAACAGTACAAGCAAATGCAAGATGAAGACCTGGGCCATCAAATCGAGACCGTTGGTCGCCATTTGAGAGCCAATATGACCTGGTTGCAGAACCAGGAAACAAAGGACGAGGCTGCTGTATGAATGGAGCGCAACTCATTGTCAAAGCCCTTGAGCGAGAGGGTGTTGACGTGGTGTTTGGATACCCGGGAGGAGCCATCATGCCCCTCTACGACGCCCTGCTCGACGCACGGTTCAAACATGTTTTGACCCGTCACGAGCAAGGCGCGGCCATGGCGGCTGACGGTTACGCTCGGGTAACTGGACGGCCTGGCGTCTGTCTGGCTACCTCCGGTCCGGGAGCCACCAATCTGGTCACCGGCATTGCGAACGCCTTCCTGGACTCCATCCCCATGGTCATTATTACCGGCCAGGTGCCTTCCGCCATGATGGGAACCGATGCGTTCCAGGAAGTCGATGTTCTGGGCATTACCATGCCCGTGGTGAAGCACAGTTTCATGCCCAAAAAGGCAGCGGAACTGGGCGCCGCCATTCGGGAAGCGTTTAACATCGCCCGAACGGGCAGACCCGGCCCCGTGTTGGTGGACGTGCCCAAAGACATCATGACCGAAGAGGTCTCCCATCGACTGGTCCCCGATCTCCCACCCAAGGAAGAGTCGGCCCTCGACGCCATCGAAGTGCAGCAGGCCCGTTCCATGTTGAGGGACAGCCGCAAACCGTTGATATACGCGGGCGGCGGCATTGGCCTGGCCGACGCTGTGGATGCCTTTCGCAGCTTTGTGGAGACAACCCGGATCCCGGTTGTGAGCACCTTAAAGGGGCTGGGCTCCCTGCCCTGCGACCATGAGTCGAACCTGGGCATGCTGGGAATGCATGGCCTGAAAGCAGCCAATCTCGCAGTCCAAAACTGCGATCTTCTGATTGTGGTTGGCGCGCGCCTTGATGATCGCGCAACGGGAAAACTGGCGGAATTTGCGCCCAAAGCACGGGTCATTCACATAGACATCGACCCGGCTGAGGTAGACAAATTGCGTCAGGCTCACGTGGGTCTTGTGGGTGAGCTGGAGCCTGCCCTTGAAGCGCTCGCTCTCACCACCAGCATTCCCCATTGGCGAAAGCAGTGCTTGGACAATAAGGCCCGCTTCACTTGGGATTACAACTACCCGGGCGAAGGCATCTACGCGCCGCGCCTGCTGCGAAACCTCTCAAAAGCAGCAGGAAAGGCCGTCACCATATCCTGCGACGTGGGCCAACACCAGATGTGGGTCGCCCAACACTACGGCTTCAATCAACCACGCCAACACCTCACCTCGGGAGGTTTGGGCACCATGGGTTTCGGATTGCCGGCAGGCATTGGCGCTCAATTTGCGTCGCCCGATGACACGGTTATCGTGGTGAGTGGAGACGGTTCCATTATGATGAACATCCAGGAACTCGCAACCCTTTCACGATACCAACTGCCCGTGAAAATTCTGCTCTTTGACAATCAGACCCTGGGTCTCGTGCGCCAATGG
>JBNKOV010001026.1:0-1991 GCA_050294955.1 Holophagae bacterium | reverse complement strand
CCATGGCCCTTCTAATGGTTTTAAAACCAAATTTGAAGACCTGAAACTGAGGATCAACTTTCTTAAAAAAGGGCGTAAGCGCGATCTCAGCAGTATAAGATTTGCCTGGCTCCAAGGACTCAAGGGGTTTAAATTCCAATAAGTTAGACGCTGCCCAAATGGCCTGACCTTTTATGGCGGGTTGGAACTGGATGGGAGATTGATCCAGAGTGACGCCGATATCTTCAGTTTTTGCGATATCAGTGGCAAACGCCACTCTGATACTGCTCCGCTTAGAGATCTCACCTTGTGTATAGGAAGCAATATACCAGGCCAGACTTGGGGCTCCGTCACCTGTTTTTCCGACCGGCTCATTTTGCTGCACGCAACGACCCATCAACAAACAAAACATCGCCAACAACATGATTCTAGTAATTTTAATCATTGAACTCTCCCCAATACCACAAGGTCTTGACACCTGACTGGAAGTGAAACGGGCCAAAGTGGCCAATCCCAGGTGAAAGGTTCCCTTTTACTGCAACATGTAAGAAAACATGGCATGTAACCGACCTTACACCAGGATTTTGGAAACAACATTCCTCGTTTGTCTCCCAGATCACGTCCATTTCTCATCTTACCAAATTCGACCCACCGTCACCAGTGCTACGGTATCTAATAGGGAAATTTAGGTTTCATTTATGAACTAAAGATGAATGACGCATGAAATAGCCGTGAAATGTGGATCAAGAGAGAGAAACTTCGAATTAATCGCTGTCCTTATTTTTCTCTTCAAGAACGCGGACCCTGGTGACGGGTTTGGTTGAAACCCGGTTGCCTCTCGCGGTGTATCCCTTTATGGCCATTTCAGAGAAGTCTATATCTTCATTGGTGATACGGGTACGCCCTGTTTTAGGATAGAAGACCCTGACCTTGGGAGGCTCCCCGCAATGGAACACCAGAATTTTGGAGTTTTCCATTACAAAATTATACTCTCGTTCCAGGATGAACTTTTCAACCCGGAACCGCTTCATATAGGCGATCCCCGTAGTTTGCTCCCTGTACATGCAATTGAAAACAGCTTCTTTATCCAGCTTACCCCAATACAACAGCTTGTCCTTAATGAACAATTTCTCTTGTACAGGGATCACCTGGAAATAATCCTCGGTGAAGATGACTATTTTGTGGAACCTGGAACAAGGAATGCTGTCTTGACATTTAACTGCCGTGCCGAGATATCCGGTTTCAGGATCGTAGCCCAGCTTGAGATCCTGAATGGCCACTTCTTTCCGATTGACCTTCTCCAATTCCTGGATGACCGTGCGCCGCTCTCTGCCCTTCCCGTACTTTTTAAGCAAACCACGGATATAGCCAATGGTGGTTTTCGTCATATTGGAGAGATACTCATTAACCTCTTCAATTCGGTCCAGAATGTCCTGAATCTCTTTACGGCTTTTGTTGATGTCAAACCGGGAGATACGCTTGATGCGAATTTGCAGGAGCCGCTCAACATCGTCATCGGTAATAGGTCGAATAAGCCTTTCGGTGAAAGGCTCGAAGCCCGTATAAACAGAGGCAATTACCTTCTCGAAGGTGTCCTGTTCTTCAATATTTTTGTAGATGCGCTCTTCAATGAAAATCTGTTCTAGGGTTTTGTAATGCAACTGGTCATTGAGTTTCCCCAGTTCAATTTCGTATTCGCGCTTTAGATCGTCTAGCAGCTTGTTGGTATTGTGCTGAAGAACCTGGGTAACCGTGAGCTGTTGGGGTTTATTGTCTTCGCCAATTACGACAAGATTGGGGCTGTGGCTGGTTTGACAGTCGGTAAAGGCGTAAAGCGCCTCTTCCACCTGATCCGCATAAACGCCCCTGGGCAAGGTTAACTCTATTTCTACATTCTCGGATGTATAATCCTGAATGGAACTGACCTTAATACGGTTACGCTTAATGGCGCTCTCGATGGAAGCGATTACTTTTTCAGTATTGGTTCCATAGGGTATCTCGCGGATGATCAG
>JBNKOV010001025.1:0-1998 GCA_050294955.1 Holophagae bacterium | reverse complement strand
GATAGAGCATCCAAAGCCTTTTTTGAGCGTTGGATAGGGGATAGTGTTCTTGAGTGGGAATGGAGTTTATTGGGGGAAAATTTGTGGAAAATTTTTCCAATGCCAACCTGGCCATACCGGCAATGGTAGGATGATCAAATATTTCACGTAAACGGAATGAAAGGCCAAGTTTTTGGTGGATCTGGGTCATGAGGCGGGTGGCTTTCAAGCTATGTCCGCCCAGCTCGAAAAAATCCTGGTCAACGCCCAACTGACTTGTTCCCAATACTTCCGACCAGATTTCAGCGATTTTGGGTTGCCAGAATCCGCTGGGTCGGGCATCTGAGGGGCCAAGCAACCTTCGATCGGGACTGGGCAGCGCCTTGAGATCGATTTTCCCATTGGCTGTTAACGGCAGGTCTACAATTGGAATAAAGACAGCAGGAACCATATAGTTGGGAATCAATCGACCCAATCGGGAACGTAGTCCAGGGATATCAGCATCTCCTTGAATCCAAGCCACAAGGGCTTTATCGCCAGCCAGATTCCGCATATCAACCACAGCCCTCTTTACACCGGCTACGCGACCAATAAGAGCTTCAACTTCCGCTGGCTCCACTCTATGACCTCGAATCTTAACCTGGGTATCTATTCGACCCCCAAAATTTAAGGTTCCCGATCTGGTGAGTTGAGCTTTGTCTCCTGTACGGTAGAGCCGCTGTCCGGGTTTTGTTGAAAAGGGGTCCGGGATGAAAGAGCTGGCAGTTTTCGACGGTCTGTTCCCATAGTTTGAGGCAAGCCCAACACCGCCTACGAATAACTCACCCCATACACCGGGTGGAACAGGGCGTCCACGAGCGTCAAGGACAATAAGATCTACATTGTCAATAGGTCCGCCAATGGAGATTTTATCATGATCCAACCGTGCAACAGAGCAACCCACCGTCGCCTCTGTTGGCCCATACTCATTATAAATTTTTAAAGTGGGGTTATGATGCTTCAAGAAGGCCACGTTTTGCGGCGTCACAGCCTCGCCACCCAAGATGATCAGGGGAGTTTGGCCCAGGTCTGCGTTGAGGTGTTCCATTGCTGCAACATGAGATGGTGTTAACTTTACACCGCTATAGGATGCATTTCCCAGGTTTATAAGAATCTGGTCTATTGGGCCCTGGTGTATGGTGATGGCGCCACCGCTTAGGAGGGGACAAAATAAGCTGGTAAGGGAAAAGTCGAAAGCTGGGGTCGTAAACAACGGCATGTTTGCCGGTTCTCCCTGAAAATAATGCTTGTTTGCCCAGGAAACGTAATTCAAAAAACTGCGATGGCTAATGCGAGCAGCCTTGGGTTTTCCTGTAGTTCCGGAGGAATAAATCATATAGGCGCAATTTGTTGAATGATTTTTGGAAAAGGGTCCCTTGGTCTGCGGAAGCGCCTTGCCTGCGAATATCCTTTGCTGAGGTTTTCTATTTGAGCTTATTGTCTTGTCAATTTTCAGAACTGCGTCGAACCGATAACGGGTCAATTCATTGCTGATGGTGTGAATTTTCTGGGAAATTTCTATTGATTGAAGCCCTGGTATGTCAAGGCTTTCAAGAAAGGCAGGCGCTATAAACAGTTCATCCGACCAGTCCAGCTTGGTTCGAGGATTATTATGGGCTTTGCTGTACTCGGCCAGAGATGATTCAAGAGCTTCCTTTTCTTCTGCGTTCATGAGATCGCCCAGGAAGATGCACCCCTTATCTTCCAGGCATTGCGCGGCCTGAATTAGAATCTCTTCAAAATGCCGAAGGCCGTTAAAACAATGAACCACACTGTTGAAAACTACAAGATCGAATGACTCTTTAAATGGATCCAATTCATCGGCATTCGCCGCTTGAAGGGTAACATTTTTCAATCCGGCTTTTCGACATGTTTCGGCCGTTTGGGCCAGGATGCCAGGTGAAAGATCTATGCCATGGTAATGACTTGCCAGGGGCGCCAGTTTGATCAGGGTCAAACCGCTGGAGCATCCCACTTCCA
>JBNKOV010001024.1:0-2008 GCA_050294955.1 Holophagae bacterium | reverse complement strand
CCTTGGGGTGAGCAATCGTGTCCCTGTTCTGTGCAGGTCTGGCCACGAGCTTTGCGGGTTTTTCCCTCTTCTGGATTTCCGTGCCTTTAACGAATCCAGTTTTGCCCGAGGCCGATCTCGCGTGACGCTGGGGCATGCTGACTGGGAGACGGCTAAAGCAGAGTTGAAATAGTCCTTTGGAATCCCGCCCGAGAATCCCGCAGTTTTTTGAAGACCCAACGGGTAGTTGCTTTGGGAAAGGGAGGGCTCGTGGAGCAAGGCGGAAATGGTCTTGCACTGCTGACCTAATGGGTGGTTGCGGCAGTACTTGAATATGGTAGTTTGATCGTTGATTTTTGGTCCCAAAATAAGCGCCTCTTTATAGCAAAGTGATTACCAGAAGTGGTTTACAGCAATCATCTAGACCATATCAGAGGCGCTTTTTCAAGCTCAGGCATGGAATGTCGCTACTTTTTGCAGCTATTTCCGGTTTATGGATGGACCCAATTTAGTGTACGTCTTGCATAAGCTTGCGGATTAAGGGCGAAAGAATGAGACAGACCACGCCCATAATGACCGCAATGATTGCGACCTGTCCGAACACGTTGCCGTATACCATAACCGTCTCGGTGGCAGGAGGAATAGCCCCCTCTCCTCCGCCTTCGCCTTTAACACCGGTCAACATGGCAATTAAGGCCGCCACATATTGGGCGAGGGAAATGGCCAGAAACCAGGTCCCCATCATCAGCGCGCCGATGCGTTTTGGAGAGAGCTTGGTAATCATGGAAAGTCCAATTGGCGATAAACAAAGCTCGCCGGTAGTATGCAACAGGTAGCCCAAGATGACCCAAATCATTGCGGAATAACCATTTTCAGCGGTTAATGCACCGTAGTATAGCGCGCCAAACCCAAGACCGAGCTGAATAATGCCAAGCCCGAATTTGGCCGCCGTTGAGGGCTCTCGATTCCGTTCAGCGAGCCGAATCCACATCATGGAGAACAATGGCGCCAACAAGACGATGAAGCCGGGGTTCACGGACTGGAACGTAGTTGTGGGCACTTCCAACCCAAAAATCATTCGGTCCACATTTCTGTCGGTAAACAGGTTGATTGAGCTGCCCGCCTGCTCAAAGAAGGCGAAGAACACCATGCAGAAGCAGATGAGGATGAGGGCGGCGAATAGTTTGTTTCGCTCTTCTCTAGTGCATTTCGCGATGCCATAACCAATGAGGATGAAGGCCATGAGGACCCCGATAACCTTGAGGATGGAGCCAACCAACTCGCCTTGGACCAGAAACCAACAGAGCGCGATTAAACCCAACCCGCCTACGTAAGTCAACCATTCCAGGCTAACTCCAGCAATGGTGGACTTCAGCTTTTCCAGTGAAGGCGGTTCTGCCTTGCCCTCGAGCTTGGAACGTCCCCAAATGAAAACCAACATGCCGATACACATGCCAACACCAGCAAATCCAAAGCCTAAATGCCAGGAACCCTTTTCACCCAGCCAACCCGCAATCAACTGCATGAAGGAACCCAGGTTGATGCCGATATAGAAGATGGTGAATCCCGAGTCCTTGCGGGGATCGTTCTTGTCATACAAGGCCCCCACGATGGTGGAAATATTGGGTTTAAAGAAACCATTGCCCACTACGATCGTGGCGAGAGCCAAATAGAATATCTGGTGGTTTTCGAATGACATCAGGAAATGGCCGATGGACATGAGCACGGCCCCATAGACCACGGCTTTTCGATATCCCAACAGGTTGTCGGCAAGGTATCCGCCAATGAGGGGCGTGGCGTAAACCAACGCAGTGTAGCTGCCATAAACAAGGTAGGCTTTTGCGTCGTCGAACCCGAACTTTTTTGTCATATATAAAATAGTATCCTCTACCATCATTAAATCGTATATTTCTTAAGGCATCAATAATTAGTTTTTTTATAAATTGAGGATTTTTATCTTTATTGTTTTCGTATATTGTTTGTGCTATTGCATGTGCATTGTTAATTGCTAGTTTTAAAGACTCTTTTA
>JBNKOV010001023.1:0-2016 GCA_050294955.1 Holophagae bacterium | reverse complement strand
CTTCCGATCTCCGGATGGGATCACTATTTTAAGGGCAGTTTGTTGAAATACCTGAACGATTCAAAATGAGACATGAACTGCATTTGCAAGCAGAGACGTCAAGCCTGTAGCCAGAGCGTCTGGCGCACATGTCGTCTTCTGGAAACTGCATGAGAAGGGAGCTATTGATGAACTACAAAAAACTCGGACTATTCGTTGTTGCATATTTCATTCTGACCATGGGTTGGGCCTATCCCTGGCATATGGTCTGGTTTCACGATCTGTATGTGGAATGGGGCGCATTCCAGCGGACTGAGCCTGTCATGGCTTTAGGCATCGCCGCGATCCTGGTTCAGGGCCTGGTCATCGGCTATCTCTATCCCTTTTACAGCGAGGGAAAGGGGCGCTCCATTTTAGTTGGCGTAAAATTCAACCTCATCGTTGGCCTCATGACGTATACTGCAATGGGGTTTGCCACGGCGGCAAAGTTCAACATCAACCCCATTGGCCCGTTTTTAATCTACCACACCATCTTTCAGACCATCCAGTTCACGCTGACTGGCGTGGCTTTGGGGTGGATCTACAGGGAATAGAAACCATGAAACCCCATGATATTGGCAAAGCCTACGACCAGATAACCCATTTATGGGAAAATGACGGCTTTTCCCGGAGTGACGCTGTAGAACAGCATAAACGGGCCATCGCATTCACCAAGGCCAGGGGCAGAGCGCTTAATGTGGGGTGCGGCTGCAGCGGCCATATCATGAAACTCCTGGCTGAGGAAGGCTTTGTTCCAGAAGGCCTTGACGTATCCAAGAAAATGATCGCGCTCGCAAAAGAGAAGCTGCCGGAAATCACCTTTTATCATGGGGACATTTGTGAATGGGAGATGAATGGGACCTACCACTTCATCACGGCCTGGGACAGCCTCTGGCACATTCCCCTGTCCCAACAGGAGGCTGTGCTGGAAAAACTCATTTCAGCCCTCAACCCGGACGGCGTGCTCATTTTCTCCTTTGGCGGCACAGACGCCAGAGACGAACACGCCAATAATTTTATGGGTCCTGAGGTGTATTACGCCACCCTTGGCGTTCAGGGATATCTCCAATTATTCCTGAACATGGGCTGCTATTGCAGGCATCTCGAATACGATCAACACCCCAGGTCCCATGCCTACATGATTGTCCAAAAAACCTAGAGGTGGAACCGGGCATGCCCAGTCCAATAGAATTGCCGCCCCAGTTTTCCTACAGAAAATAACCCAGAGGACTTCTGGCCGCTGTAGAATAGATCGTGAGAAAAGGCTCGCCCTTAAGTCTCACCCGATAGCGCTGAAAACGCCCTACCTTTTTGAGGTTGATCATGGTCGCAAAAATTGAACATAGAACGCGAACGGGCTGCCCCGTGGCCTGTGCGCTGGATATTGTGGGCGACCATTGGACCCTTCTCATTATTCGCAACCTCATGTTCTTGGGGTTGCACGAGTATAAAGACATGCTGGCCACCGAAGAGCAGATTTCCAGCAGCATTTTGAGCGATCGTTTAAAAAAACTGGAGACAGAAGGCGTCATCGCCTCACTGCCCCATCCCGACAGTAAACGTCGCAAGTTGTACTATCTCACTTCCATGGGCAAGGATCTGATCCATGTCATGTTGGAGCTTGTACTATGGTCGAAACTTCATTTACAGCAATGGCTCAATATTCCAGCAGAGAAAAAGGCCATGCTTGAATCCGACCCGAATGGGTTCAAGACCCATATATTGGAGCAACTCAATGCCTGGGAAAAAGAAAACCTGTTGGCCTGAAATCAACGAGTAAATCGACCTAAGAACTGGTTAGTCAATTCAGATTAAAAGTCATTTAAGTGAAGGCCAAAAAATACGACATTAAGATATAATTCAGCCAGGGGCTCTGGAAGAGACTGGCACATGCTTTCTAGTTCGAAAAGAGTTTCGTCAAAGTTGTGATAGTGCGTATTGCGGAATCCAGCTTCGGCCAATAATAATGCCATGCCATCATCTTCTCTTCCCAGTTTG
>JBNKOV010001022.1:0-2020 GCA_050294955.1 Holophagae bacterium | reverse complement strand
GCTTCGCGACCCATCTGCTGAATCACGGCGCCGACCTGAGGGCCATCCAGATGATGCTGGGCCACACGGACCTGAGCACCACGCAGATCTACACCGAAGTCGCGATGGAACGGTTAAAAACGGTTCACCAGACCTATCATCCTCTGGAGGGTGGCTCTTAATGGGAATCTTTTTTCTTTTTTTTGAGAAAAAAAACCAACATTGCAGTCTTATCATAGTGGGGATGTGAAATCAGAATAGCGGAGTGAACCCCTTGAAAAATCTAAACCTCATGGTTTTCGGATTTATCTGCCTGTTTTTTGGACAGGCGCATGCTCAACAAGATGTATTCACAATAGAAGGCGGAAGCATCCCCGCCGGCGGCACTGCAACCTTCGACATATACTTCCAAGACGTGTCCGGAACCCCGGTCAACACGGGCTCCACCAATATGGGGGCCTTCCAGATCAGCTTCAATGTTGATCCAGGCCTGTTAACCGCCGCCTCTTTCGAGCGAGCCGGCGTCACCTCAAGCGTCAGCGTGTTGATCGAAGATGATCGCACCGATTTAAGCCAGAACCTCTTAGAATGGACGGTGCTTTTCACTCAGCCCCCATTCTTCACCCTGGACGGACCGTCCCCCGGCGATTTAATGGGCCGCCTCACGCTCACCACCGATCCAGGCGCTTCTGGAGAGACCATCACGCTCCAGCCCAGAACGGGCTCCGACTTTTTCGTTCAAGACGAACTGGCGGCGGTTACCGAATTCTATGGCGACGGCACCCTAACCGGAAGCTTTGGAAACATTAGCGTTACAGCGGGCGCTCCTGAGATTGACGTATTCAGCGTCAACCCGGAGACCATTGAGCAGGGAGAATCCGCAACCCTCGCCTGGAGCGTGAACGGCGCCGATTCGGTCTCCATCGACCAGGGCGTCGGCACGGTTGCCTCCAGCGGCTCTCGGTCGGTATCCCCTTCTGAAACAACCACCTACACCATCTCCGCGACCAACGGATTGGGAACCACCACGCAAATGGTCACCCTGACCGTTATCCCTTTGGATCCCGTGGTCATCAACACCTTCTCCGTTCAGCCCACCACGGTCATGTCTGGAGAATCGGCGACCCTTGCCTGGGACGTGGCCAATGCGAGCAGCATTTCCATTGATCAGGGCATTGGCGCGGTTGCCGCAAGCGGCAGCACCGACGTATCGCCGCTCGTCACCACCACCTATACGCTTACAGCATCCAACTCATTGGGTTCGCAGACGGCTACGGCAACCCTCACTGTCACCTTGCCCTCTCCGGTCATCAACAGCTTTGAGGTAAGCCCCACGCTTATTTCCGCTGGCGGTCAGGCCACGTTGAGCTGGGATGTGAGCAACGCGGAAGAGATTCAAATAGACCAGAACATTGGCATGGTTGGGGCAACCGGCAGTCAGAACGTGTCTCCCACGGAAACCACCACCTGGGAAATCACCGCCACGGGCGGCGGCGAGACCGTTACAGCCACGGCAACCCTCACCGTAGAAACCCTGGACATTCTATCCTTTAATGTTAATCCCACCGTTATTCTGCTGGGCGAATCCACCACCCTGTCGTGGGAGGTTCAAGGCGCTCAGGAGATCACCCTTTCCGAGAACGCCAACGGGGTTGATTCGGATCTGGGCGCGGTGGACGCGGTAGGACAGCAGGTGTTCACGCCAACGGTTGACACCACCTACACCATTGTGGCCCGAAACGGGGACGATGAAATAAGCCTGTCGGTTGGGGTTGAGGTGGTCGCCGACGATCTGCTTCGCTTAAGCGCAGAGTCCCTGGCCTTTGGTGAGAACGACAGTGAAACCATCCAGGTCATGAATGTGGAAGACCGCCCCTTGGACTGGTCTGTCTTTTCAAAACCAGCCTGGGTTACCGTTTCGCCGGAATCCGGATCCGCGTCCGGCTCCGCTTCCGATGTGGTGATTACGGTGGATCGTTCGCTGCTTGAACCGGGCGCCAACACGGGAACCATCGTATTTCGCGCTGCGGACCGAGACGTC
>JBNKOV010001021.1:0-2023 GCA_050294955.1 Holophagae bacterium | reverse complement strand
TAAAATAGCATAATCCATCGAAATCGTCTCGCATCACATTTACAATTCAAAACCAAAAGCCCAAAAACCGAACCCTCAGATTTCATGAGAATTACAATGCACTACTGTGAGCTTACGCAACTCATGGGAAAAAGTTGTGGCAATTTAGTGTAGACCGGGAGATAATACAGGGTCTTTTGTTTATGAATTTTCATTCATTTTGTTACTTAGGAGAAACCTATTATGAAGCATTTATCGTGTTTGCTAATCCTCACAAGCTTTGGATTTAGTATAACGGCTTTTTCTCAACCGCTTAGGGTGGAGGACGCTGTTGCCTCATTCAACGAACGCATGCTGCCGCAACGAGCACAATACCGCGCATGGTTCGCAGAGGCGGAACGGGCCTATCCCGAACTGCCAAAAGGCCTGCTGGCCTCGCTCGCCTGGTCGGCGTCTCGATGGGAACACCTGGTCCCAACTCAAGAGTCTTCACACCTCCATATGCCAAGCGCGGTGGGTGTTATGGGCTTTTATGATGGAACCGACGGGTTCGCCAACACGTTAGGCGAAGCAGCAGCAGCCTTGGGAGTAGATCCCCAACAGGTCGCTGATGATCCACACACCAACATTATGGCCGGGGCCGCCCTTTTAAGCCACTACATGGAACAACACAACCTCAAAAATCAGAAGCCGGAAGCATGGACTCCCGCGCTCCAGTCCTTTTCCGGGCTAGAACAGTTCCCAGGCGAAACCGGTAATTTCGCCAGGAACAGCTACGCCTATGACGTATTGCTTACACTGGATAGAGGCCATGACGACAATGGCGTGGAAATCCAGTCCACCCCCATCGATTTCACTCAGGCCTTTTCACCTGAAATGTTAGAGGCCATGAAGGCCCCTTTCATCCGACTGAATCCCGAAAAAGATGAGTTAGACATCCCTGGCTACAGAATTGAACCACGGGATCAGGTGCTTGAGCCAGACTGGGAAGACACGCCTCGCCAAAAACGATCTGCCGACTACCCATCTGCCCTTTGGGTAGCCTCCCCTTATAACTGGAGCCGTGGCGCCTCAGTGACCGACGTTACCATCCACACCGCCCAAGGCTCCTACGCTGGAACCATTTCATGGTTCCAGAGCAATCCCTATTCCGTGTCCGCCCATTACGTTGTGCGAAGCAGTGACGGCCAGATTACTCAAATGGTCTATGAATCGCGCAAAGCTGCGCATGTAGGCGTGCATAACAGTTACACAATTGGCATAGAACACGAAGGTTATGTCTCAAACAGCAGTTGGTACACCACTGCAATGTACAATGCCTCTGGCGCGCTCACAAAGAATATCTGCGCGGACAATGGCATCAACCCCACGACAACCTACAGTGGCCCAGCTCATTCAGGAGTTGTGGTTTTATCAACAGCCTACAAGGTTAAAGGCCATCAGCATTACTCTAGTCAAACCCACACAGATCCTGGCATTTACTGGGATTGGTCGCGATATTACAACCTGGTTAATCCCGGCGGTGGCGGCGGAACAACAACCGTATTGGACAATTTCGAATCAAGCGAAGGTCACTTCAATACAACCCCTGCTTATTCGGGAAGCACAGTGGGCATATCCACTTCGTCCACTGCAACAAGAACCTCCTCAATTGCTCATAGCGGAAACTATTCCGAACAGATCAAGCTTGTTGACAACAGCAGTTCATCATCCAATTGGGCCGTGCGTTTCCTTTCGGGGGCAGGCTCCACAGGGAACAATACTTCCCTTACTGTGTCAGGAGGTAAAGTAGGTTTTTGGGTTTATTCCGGGGGCACTGGCATGACAGCCGCTCTTGGCATGGACGACTCAGACGGCACAGAACGAAGTGACACAAAATCCATCCCAGCCAATTCATGGACATGGTTGGAATGGGACCTGGATGACGCCAGCCAGTGGAATGCCTGGTACGGCGGCAACGGCGCCTTATCCGCCTCAAGCGTAAGCCTGGATGCAATCTGGTTCTTCCGCGCACAAACCAGCTACAATGTTTACATCTACATTG
>JBNKOV010001020.1:0-2025 GCA_050294955.1 Holophagae bacterium | reverse complement strand
GTGTCTTTGCACAAATTCTTAGCCCAAACCTTCAGGTTCTCGGCTTGTTCATGGGTCAGAGCCCGGGCGAAACTGTCTCGCCACAATCGGTCCAGGAACGCCAATTGGCCCCGGCGCTGTTGACCCCGGTAAATAACAAACCGCCTTTTTTCCTGCACTTCGTGGCTGTCGTCGCAAAGAAAGGCCAGGAAAGGATCGTTCTGGTCCTCGTTCTCATAAAGCAACAACATGTTGGCGCCTGCGGGACTGTCCGGCACATAACGAATATTCCATGAGGGACTTGTAACCAACTTCCCCGCCGTTAGGCAAAGCACCGCTTCAATTTTTTCGGTGGGCAGGCGGATGTCTCCAAATCCTGGGAAAATGGGTCCTTCCGGTCGCACATGGGCCACCTCCAACCGCATCACCAGGTCCGCTTCCCCTTCCAGCAGGTCTTCGAGATACTCTCGGTATTCCTGAAACCCGATGACGCTGTCGAAGCGGTTGTAATTGAGACGGATGTAGCGAATGATCTTATTGGCGGCGTCGGATTCCTGAATTTTCGTGATTTCAAAATCTCGTTCAGGGAGCCGTTGAAGCTCTTTTATTGCAGCATTAATGGCGCCCTTAACCGGATCCCCGGTTTTCTGTAGTTTGCGAGTCTTCTTGAGGTGGTCCCCTAACTCCTGCTCACTCACCTTCTCGTATAAATGCTCGAACACGTACTCCAACACCTCGTATTGCAAACCCCGGGTTTTCCGTCCTCGCGGCATGAGATTCTGGACTGCCTGCCAGGACAAGCGCTCGGCCCTGGTGCGCTTCGCATTGATTTGCGTAATCATGTCAGCCTCCACACTTCAATAATAGCATAATCGACAACAAGTTACGTATAAATTTATATTTTTATGAATTTTTTTCCAGAATTCTATCGTATAATAAATCCATGACGCGGAATCACTGCAAGCCCTTGCATACCACTTAAGTTCCGCAAATTGATCACCCATTAAAGCCGTGCATCCTCTATAATGGGTTATGGAATCACTTTAGAGATACGGATGCCTTATATACACCACGGAGGTTTGAATGTCCCTGTTTACTCGCCTTAACGCTTTGAGAATTGCCATTAAGAAGAATGAATCGTCGGTCGGCGTCATTTTGATAATATCCATGGCGCTGGCGTTGGTGATGGACAATACGTCTTTAGCGCCCTATTACGATGCTCTATTAAGCACCCTTGCCGGTTTTCGGATCGGTGAATTCCAGTTGCAGAAACCCCTGCTGTTGTGGATCAACGATGGGTTGATGGCCATTTTCTTTTTGTTAATTGGCTTGGAAGTGAAACGAGAAATCATTGAGGGTCATCTATCTAGTTTATCCAAGGTTATACTTCCTGGCGTGGCTGCTGTGGGCGGCATGGTAGCCCCTGCCCTGGTTTATTTCTTTATTAACAGCGGCGACGCCATGGCCTTAAAAGGTTGGGCCATTCCGGTTGCAACAGACATTGCTTTCGCCCTGGGTCTGCTTTCCCTTTTTGGAACGCGGGCGCCAACGGCCTTAAAGGTGTTTCTACTCAGTCTTGCCGTGATTGACGATTTGGGCGCCATTGTGATCATTGCGGTGTTCTACACTGCGGATCTCTCGGTGTTCTCGCTCATAATGGCAGGCGTTATGATGCTCATTTTGTTTGTCTTAAACCGAAGCAACGAACGAGACATCGCACCCTACGCACTGGTGGGCGCGGTTTTATGGTTCTGCGTTCTGAAATCCGGCGTTCACGCAACGCTCGCCGGGGTGGTGCTCGCCTTTGCCATTCCGCTTAAACGGGATGAAGAGGGGCACTCTCCCCTGATCACGCTGGAGCACGATCTGCATTCTGCGGTAATGTATGGAATCATGCCCATTTTCGCCTTCGCCAACTCGGGTATTTCACTGAAAGGGCTGTCCTTTGAAGCGGTAACCGCGCCTGTGCCTCTGGGCATCGCTCTGGGTCTGTTCTTTGGCAAACAATTGGGTGTTTTCGGGTTCTCCTTTGCGGCGGTCAAGATG
>JBNKOV010001019.1:0-2039 GCA_050294955.1 Holophagae bacterium | reverse complement strand
GGCGCTGATTTAAGCGAGGCCCGTTTTGAAGGGGCCTCTATGGTGGGCGCTACTTTGGACAAATCTGATCTCAACGAAGCCAACCTGGCTGGCGTCAATTTAAGCGGCGCCTCGATGCAGAACGCCAATTTTTCAGGTGTCAAGTTCGATGACACCGTTTTTGGGAACACCAATTTAAAAAACGCCGAGCAACTAGACGACTGCGAGTTCTGGGGGCCTTGCGTGATAGACCATCGCACCATTCAAAAGTCGTCCCCTCTCCCCAGGCGTTTTCTGAGGGGCTGTGGTCTGCCTGAATCCAATATCGACGCCTTTCTTTCGGTGCCCATCCATCATGAGCCCTGCTATTTGTGTTTCAGTCGTTACAGCGGCAAAGATTTAGAATTCATGAACGAACTTCAAGACCGTTTACAAGCCCGGGAGGTACGCTGTTGGCTGGCGCCTTACGATAAACGGGCGGGCCAAAAACCTCAAGATGAAAACGAGCAGGCAAATCGCAACTTCGAAAGGGTGGTGGTTCTCATTTCAGACTACAGCATGCACTCGGAATGGATAAAAAACGAAATCCTGCGAGCCCGGAAGCGGGAAGCAATCGAAGGACGCAGAGTCCTGTATCCCATAAGCCTGGTTGCTCCCGCCGAGTTTGAAGCTTGGACCTGTGTAGACGAGTCATCTGGTCAGGATCTGGCGCCCCCTCTGCGCCAATATCCCATACCCGATTTCTCAGATTGGAAAAACGATCTTGCTTATTTTCGAGCCTTTGAATTATTGCTCAAGAATTTAGAACGCTCCTAAACCTGCAGGTTCTGTCTCGCTGTCGTAGTGAAGATGCTTGCTGAACCATTCCTCAAAATGGGAATCGTGGTGAAAGACATGGGTCTTTTCATCCGAATCCGGCCATTCGAAGTTCCGGCAATGCGAATCGAATATCTCATCGCTGATATCTGCTCTGTCCCCTGAATTCATCCGTCGTCGTTCTCGGATGACTTCCATGGGCGTATCCATGACCACAACCCGAACCCGATAGCCATATCGGTCCGCTACAAATCGGTAGTTGTCTCGTAGGAAACGAAAGCAGGATGTATCGTCCACTACAATAATGGGCGTTTTCATCGCCATTAATGCATCAAGCTCTTCTAGCGCGACGCCGTGAGTTTTGCGCCACTCTTCTTCAGATACGCCGCTTCCTCCTTCAAGTCCGCGGCCCGAATTAATGGCGTCTAAACTGATGACCTCAGCTCCAAATCTGGTCTCCAGCTCAGTTGCCATGGTTGATTTACCTGAAAAAGAGAGACCGCACATGATTAATAGATCCGGACGTCCCGGCATAGCCACCTCCTTCAAAGGGTGTTTCCTGATTTTACGCTCGATCACCCCAGTTGTTGCAAGTTTTTTTACGGATTAAAGTAATTTTTGGGGAATTCTCCCTACAATTTGGTGTGCTTCCTGGTGATTTCATACATATATGTAGGATATGCGCTTTCAACAAGTGCGTATTAGAATAGGATTTCATTTTCTTACGGTTATGGAGGACGGGAGTTTCAGGCGATTTTCCGCATGCCGCTTCATCCTGGCACGAGTGTTGCCTTATTAGTAAGCGACTCCGGAAGGAGCTGATAGGAGAAGACGCGATGACCGTTCCTACGAAAAGCCAGTACCCCAAACTCCACTGGATCCACAATTACCTCCAGTCAGCCCTCTGTAAGTTAATCGCGCCAGCCCCATGGTTGCGACTGCCCAATTGTCTCCCTGCTCGAGGATTAACCTTACTCGGGCAACCCCTGTCCGGGTCGGGCCATATTCAGGCGCAGACCTCAGGTTATTTGTTCGCAAGGGGGCAAATAATCTTGCCTTATGGTTCCGACCCGGCGCTTTTTTCCAGTACACATCACCGTTTGATTTTGGCGGAATCAAGGAGCGCAGGTTGCTCCTTCGATTTGAGTTGTTTGACTTTCGTAGACTGCAAAACAGACAGGCGACCCAAAGAGAGGCGAAAATGAATTTCTTTTAAGTGACGCTATTTCTTGGAATAACTCAAG
>JBNKOV010001018.1:0-2040 GCA_050294955.1 Holophagae bacterium | reverse complement strand
TACTGGGCCGCCTTTCAACTCATGGGAAACCCCCGCTAAAGAGCCGTCATCACACCATCATTTATGAGGCCGCAGTCCTATTAATGATTGCGTCTTGCCCTACAATCGGGTAGACTTTCCCGTTTAACGCCGAGAGCCTTTGTTAAGACAAGGTCTTTGTAATCGGTAAAAAAATATCACCCCGGAATGGCCCCGGAGGCCGGGGTTCATGACCGGGTCAATAGGGGGAATACCATGCTCGACCATTTGGGAAATTTAAAAAGAACACATCATTGTGGTGAGCTGAATTCCAATAATGCTGGCGACACGGTAACCCTTCTGGGCTGGGTCGCAAAACGCAGAGACCTTGGCTCCATTATCTTTGTGGATATAAGAGACCGTTGGGGCATGACCCAGCTTGTGTTTAATCCGGAACTGATCAGCGGCCCCTTGGCCCGAGCCAAACAGCTGCGTTCGGAATTTGTGATTGCCATAACAGGCGAAGTAATGAAGCGCGAGCCCAAAACCGTGAACCCCAAACTGGCTACCGGTGAGATTGAAGTTCACGTTAACGACCTGAAAATACTCAACACGTCAGAAACCCCGCCGTTCATGATTGAAGACAAAGACCTGGACGTAGGCGAGGAACTTCGCCTGAAGCATCGTTATCTCGATCTCCGCAGGCCCGCCTTGCAGCAGAATTTCATCCTAAGACACAAGACCGGGATGGCCATTCGCAATTATTTGGACAGCAAGGATTTCCTCGATTTGGAAACGCCCATGCTCACCAAGTCCACTCCCGAAGGGGCGCGGGACTATCTGGTGCCCAGCCGGGTCCACAAGGGCAGTTTCTACGCATTGCCTCAGTCGCCGCAGATCTTTAAGCAATTATTCATGGTCAGCGGTTTCGAGCGGTACTATCAAATTACCCGATGCTTCCGCGATGAAGACCTGCGGGCCGACCGTCAACCTGAATTCACCCAGATTGATATGGAAATGTCGTTTGTCCAGAGCGAAGACGTCTTTTCCCTGATTGAAGGCATGATGATCGACATCATGAAGTTGATTGGGGTAGAAACCCAGACGCCCTTTATGAGACTCCCCTATGACCAGGCCATGAACCGTTACGGCTCCGATAAGCCCGACCTTCGCTACGGCATGGAACTGCAGGATTTCACCGACATGGTGGCCGATTGCGGGTTCCGGGTCTTTGCGGACTGCGCCGCCAATAACGGTAGAGTTAAGGGCCTTTGCGTCACCGGCGCTGCGACCCGTTCCAGAAAGGACATTGAGAATCTGGAAAAGTGGATGAAGCAATATTACGGGGTGCGTGGTCTCGCATGGATGAAATCCACCGAGGACGGTCCCACAGGCGGTATCTCCAAACTTCTGGGCACCGAGTTGGCTGGCCAGCTATTTGAAGCCGCAGGCGGCAAACCGGGTGATCTCATGCTCATGGTGGCCGACTCCAGAGAACGGGCCAACCAGTCTCTGGGCGCGTTGCGCTGCCGTCTCGCCGAAGAAATGGACCTCATTCCCCCTCACAGCTTTCAGTTCCTCTGGGTAACCGAATTCCCATTGCTGGAGCATGATGATGAGGCGGGTCGCTATGTGGCGTTGCACCATCCTTTCACCTCGCCCATGGATGAAGACCTGGAACTGCTGAAAACCAATCCCGGCGAGGTTCGGGCCAAGGCCTATGATCTGGTTTTAAATGGTTTTGAGATCGGCGGCGGCTCGATTCGGATACACCGACGCGATGTTCAGGACGCCATGTTCGCTGCTTTGGGCATTAGCGAGGAAGAGGCCGAAGAGAAGTTTGGCTTCCTGCTCAATGCGCTTGGTTTTGGCGCGCCGCCCCACGGCGGCATTGCGCTGGGCTTTGACCGCATCGTGATGCTCATGGCCGAGAAAACCTCACTGAGAGATGTGATCGCCTTCCCCAAAACGACCAATGCCCAATGTCTCATGACAGAATCCCCATCACGGGTGGCGGCGGAGCAATTGGTGGAGCTTGGCATCAATCTCATGCGACGCAGCAAGGACGCCTGATTTAAGGCG
>JBNKOV010001017.1:0-2043 GCA_050294955.1 Holophagae bacterium | reverse complement strand
GGTTTAGTCCTGCATTTTCAAACGCCGCCCGTTCGGATTCTGGGATTTGGGTGGTGAGAAGATAGCGCTTTTGTCGGGTGTCGCTAAAATAGGCGCTTTCAAGGGGCAACTTTCGCGAGGCGCTCACGATAACGGCGTGGGGATGGGCGTCCTGGCCACGCTCAAGGCGCTCCTTCACCAGGTCTTCGTTTCGGATGACCGGCGGAAGGCGTTCTTCTCTAACGGTATTGGCGCCAATAAGAAGGGCGTCGGACACGGAGCGGAGACGGAAAAGTTTTTCTCGATCATACCGGCTGGTGAAATTGGGGGATTGACCCTGTTCTTGGGAAATGCGTCCGTCCAAAGAGGATGCCAGGCATAGGCATACTTCGGGGATTTGTTCCAACATCAGACCAGGATCCTGGCTGGAACCGTGGGCATGTTGAGACTGGACTGTTTTGGGGTGTCCTGTTTTTCAATAGGCCTTGGCGCGCCTTTTTTACCGCACCCCATTGTGGCAATAATGAGAGCCAGGAAGAGTAGTTTTTTCATTAATCGCACCAGAGGACCAGAATTGGCGGAGATGCGCGGGAATCGAACCCACCGATCCATGGCAGACCATGAATCCATTAGTTTTGAAGACTAAGAACGGCTCCAGCCGCCACCCACCTCCGATGGAACTATAACATGATTGGATTCTGGATTAAAATGACAATTTAAACCAAATATTTCCGTTTGCCATTTCCCTCGGACTCATCTAATCTTAAGCCAGCTGGTCATGGGAGGGCGCGCATGCTTTATCTGGGATCATTGGAGCCGTCGCCGGTGGGTCCCCTGCTCATTTTGAGCGATGAAAAAGGGGTCTTGAGGCGCATCGAGTTCTGGGGCTCTCAAAGTCCGTCCAATATTGGTCCTGAACTGGAAGCGCAGGGCCATCAGTTCGGGGAGAGCCGGGACGCCATTGCCCACGTGATCACTCAATTGAATCAGTACTTCGCAAAAGAACGGGAAGAGTTTGAACTCCAATTGGAGCCGGAAGGCACAGATTTTCAAAGGCTGGTGTGGTCCTGTCTGAGGGAAATCCCCTACGGAATTTGTAGAAGCTATGGCCAAATAGCCGAAGCGGCAGGTAACCCAAAGGCGGTAAGAGCCGTTGGATCAGCCAATAACAAGAATCCCATCCCCATCGTCATTCCCTGTCACCGAGTCATTGGCGCGGACGGATCTATGGTGGGTTATGGCGGCGGTTTGGAGATTAAACACCAGCTTCTGGTTCACGAGGGCTATCTGCTTATTTAGGTTGTTCAGCATCCTCTCGCCGAATGCTTTGGCCCCATGGGCCTAATCAGCGCCATGCTCTATTTCCAACACGTTCTATTTCAGGCAATTCTTTGGTTTGTACTTGTTTTTATCGCCAGGGGGATCAATAATATTAGGTAGGGATCCGGTTTGGAGGGTTATCATGTCAGGTGAAGCCAGCCATGACAGTGGGCGTCATTTTTTTAAATACAGGGCATTCGACGGTCGTCAAACGGAGCCGGTTCTGCTTGTGGCCTCGCCACACCTGACAGACGACCATTTCAAAAAGACTGTGGTGCTAATGCTTGAACATCATTCGCAAGGCGCCATTGGCATGATCTTAAACCGGCCAACCCGCGTTCGCGTGTCCACCGCATTTCAATCCCCACAAATCGTTTGGTCGGGCAATCCCGAGGAGGTCATCTGGCACGGCGGTCCCGTTATGCGGGAAAGTTGCTGGATGCTTCACGAACCAATGAATATGAGTTCAAGGAAGGGAACCCTGAACATTGCTCCCGATCTCATGGTCTCCAGCTCTGTTTCCTCTCTACAGGAGCTATCGCGGAACCCGCCATCTCGGTTGCGGTTCATTCGCGGCATTGCCGGTTGGGGCGCCTCTCAACTGGATCGAGAAATTTCTTCTGGAATGTGGCTGTCTGCAGACTTTTCCTCGCGGTTCATCTTCAATCAGAACCATGAGAATATGTGGGAAGCTGTTTATGAGAGCATGGGTGTAAACCCTGCGTTTCTTACCTTTAACCAGGG
>JBNKOV010001016.1:0-2044 GCA_050294955.1 Holophagae bacterium | reverse complement strand
TCTGGCGGGTGGGACTCATCAAAAAGATGGTCGCCACCATCTCCATAAATACTTATCCCAGAAGCGCATAAGAATACTTCAGGTTTTTTTTCCAGTTGGGCAAGAGTTTTGGCCAACAATGTCGTACTAAGGATGCGGCTGTCAGTTAGCCGTTTCTTGCGTTCTTTGGTCCAAAGGCCTGAGGCAATATTCTCACCGCCCAGATGAATGACTGCATCGACACCTTCCAGCAAGTGGGCTTGAATGGTTTGGGAAGCTGGATCCCACTGAATTTGATCGTCACCCGCTGAAATTTTTGATGATGGTCGAACGAGTGGTTTGACTCTGTCGCCCCTGGCCTCTAGCAGGCGTTTCAGCAAGGAACCTATCATGCCGGTGGAACCACCGATTGCTATGGTCTTTGTCATTTCAGGGGTTTATCTCCTTTTGCAGTACTTCGATGAATCGATCCAAGTCTGTCGCGTTGTTGTATACGTGGGGCGCGACGCGAATGGCGTCTCCACGAATACTGACATAGATGTTTTGGGCAGCAAGTCGAGTAGACAAGCCATCTGGCAGAGACCCTGGAAAACGCAGACCTAGTAGGTGAGGGGAGCGGTGAGCCTTTGGGACAGGCTTGAATCCCAGCGCCTCAACCTTTTTGATGAGTTCCTCATTGTATTCACTCAAGGTGGCGGCGATATTGGAAACGCCCCAGGCAAGAAGCTGTTTCAAGGACGCTATGGCCATGGGCATGAGCGTGAAATTGCTTCGCTCTCCCACATCAAACCTTTGAGCGCCTGGTGATAGTTGGTCGTTATAATCTACAAGTCGGGCGAAATTATCGCTTTTATCGCGTGTAATCCAATTGTACTCCAGGGGTTCTCCATTTCGATAGGCTTCATCAACATAGAGATAAGCTATGGAATAAGGACCCATGAGCCATTTGTACCCGGCGGCTATGAGAAAGGCAGGTTTTATTTCCTCTAAATTCAGGGGCATTGCGCCCATGGATTGGGTCACGTCGAGGACAAGCGGGATCTCTCTCTTTCTGCATTCCTGACCAACTCTTACGAGGTCTGCCATGCTGCCGTCGGTCCAATGGCAATTGGGTAATGCAACAAGCCCCGTGTTCTCGTCCATATTTTCGAGAATTGCTTGAGTCCAATTGCTATCTTCCGGACGATTTACTGTGCGGATACTGCATCCGCTGGTTTTGCATAACTCCCTCCATGGGTATATGTTGGAAGGGAACTGCTCAGCAAGAACAACAATATGTTGGTTTTTTCTGATTTTTATGTTCTTGGCGGCCAAACTGACGCCATAACTGACCGACGGAACGATAGCGACTCCAGCAGGGTCGCCGTTTATCATTTCTGCAACCAATTGGCGTAATTCGTTAGATTCATCAAAAAAGTGATGGGGCGCCAGTTCCCATGGTTTTGCTTTGCGCATAACCCCCTGCACGCCTGCTTCCTTGACAGGTTTCATGAGTGGGGAGAGGTATGCGCAATTGAAGTAGGTAATATGGTCGGGTATTTCGAAGAGCTCTCTTTGACAGGCAAGGGTCATTGGCTGAATCCTCAATTTCGTTTCTTCCACATCTCACAAGATATCACAGACCTGGGTCTTGCAACAAGTTGGGCCTTTCCCTAAACCTGTTCTTGCCGTAAGGACCTGGAAGTGGTTAGAATGGTATAGTTGAGAACAAGAACCTTTTTTCGCGGATTGATTTATGAAAGGCGTTAAAGAGTATATCTACAGGCTTCGCAGCCAGAAACACGATTTAAAGCGGTTCCGGCATTCCGATTCTCTCGTGGATTGGTTTGACAAGACCCGGGAGATTGTAAGAGGCGTTTTACGGGTTAATGCGGATCTTGAAACCCTTCACGGCCCTGTTTGGGAAAAAAAGAACCGGCAAACCCTTACTTTTGAGGATAGAGCCCCTTTCGAAAATTCTTTGGATGGCATCATTCGATCCCTGAACCGTACAGAGGAAGTGAACTTTTTCAAAAGCCCCATCGTTGTATTGACCCTTATAGGGATTTTGTTCATGCTGCTTGTG
>JBNKOV010001015.1:0-2045 GCA_050294955.1 Holophagae bacterium | reverse complement strand
AGTTGTTGCCCCCGACTTTGCCGAGAGCACTCAAATTCAGTCCAAATCGACATTCCCTATGAGGATCTGGCATTAACATCAAGATGAATGAAACCTGACTTATCAATTCAGCTGGCTCTCTGCATCTTGCAAGAGTTACCAAAGGCGACTCGTGTATGATAGACTTGGGTCTCAGAAAAAGACCAAAACTGGGCTTTTTAGGAGTGAAATTATGGAACCCGATTCGCCGCTCTCGCCCCAAACCCTTTCAATAGCCAAAAGGGCTTCACTCATTCCTCCATTTCCCGAATTCATGAATGGCGAGAAAGTCCGCTTGGAACCGCTTTGTCCCCAGCGGCACGCCCCAGCGCTTTTTAAAGCGTCTAACGGAACAGGTCCTCACGGCGAACCAAACGCTTATGATGCCGAAGCCCTTATCTGGCGCTTCATGTTTGGCGGTCCCTATGAAAATTTTGAAGATTTTTCAAAGTACCTCAACGCGTTGGCAGTTGTAGAAGATGGATTGGCCATCTGCATTTTGGATCAAGAGTCGGGAGTCCCCATTGGCCTGGCAAATTACTGTGCGAATAAACCAACCAATCTATGCATAGAGCTGGGCGGCATCTGGTATACTCCTTCCGCTCAGAGAACTGGCGCCAACACTGAAACCATCAGAATCCTCCTGAGACACGCCTTTGACACCCTCGGAAATCGCCGGGTAGAATGGAAATGCGATCGTCTAAATACTCGGTCACGCAAGGCCGCCTTGCGGTTGGGATTTAAATATGAAGGCATTTTCAGGCAACACATGATCATCAAAGGAAGGAACAGGGACACGGCCTGGTTCGCCATGACAGATTCGGACTGGAAACAAATCAGAGATTGAGCTCCGGCAGACTCTGATCGAAGACCCAATTGCGCGAAAGCGCCAGGTCTCTAGTCAGTCTGGGATGACTTGTTCCACAATGCAAAAACTATGGTTGACGGCCACGATTTCCAAGCATGCCCAGAAAAACCATACTTGGCGCCTACCCGATATCAACCAATCCCGGCGTGAGGAAAACCCAAAAGCCAGAATTTCAATGCGCTGCAAGAAAATGAAAAAAAAATATTGTTTTCAATCGTAGACATGTTATATCATGAGACCAATTCAGTCGGTCAAAAAAAGCAAGACGGAGGTCTCTCTTGAAGAGCATCATACTTTTCGGAGCTATATCGCTCCTTTCCGCCCTTTTTTCATTGGCCAGCACAAACATCACACTGCGTGACAGCGCAACTGGCGCTTACATCAATGGAAACATCACCTTACAACGAGTGTCTGACAACCAGATCTTTACCATCAACGTGTCCCGGAGCATGGCAGTTGATAGTGAAGGCGACAGATATTACACCATTGCCCGTGCGACAGGTTACCGTCCTCTGGAGACAACACTCAACCTGAACACCAAGGACGCCCTTCCTGTAACCATTTGGTTGGACCCAGAAAAACCAAGCCTAAAAGCAGAGGAAATTCTGCCTGAAGGCGTTGGTCTACTCCGAGGTTTTCTTTATGACGCCAACGGCGAGCCAATAGCGGGGGCGTCTCTGCAATTGGAACTTGGGGGGTTCAGAGCTCAAAGTGATGAATCCGGCTACTATGAACTGTACTACGAGGCGCTGGAAACCAAACCAGGTCTGCCTGCACTGGACAATTTGATTGTTACAGCGCCAAATGGGTCAATTCGTCGGTTCGAGGAATTATCCATGACTCCTGGAACAACTACTAAAATTGAGGATTTTGATCTGGCGGTTCGCGCCTCCAGCGTTAACGAGGCTCACAAAATGGTTCGCCTGGAGCGCGGCGAGCTGGATCCTTCACGCATTCAATTGTCAGGCGGCGACATGAAACTGGAAGAAAGAGCCACAAGGGCTACGCTTCCTTCCAGCATCCGCGTTGGCACCAGCTGCAGCTGCACCAGCTCCGCCATCTGGTCCCGAAGGTCGAGCACGTGATGGTGGGGCCGGACCTCGACGAGACCACCATCCAGGAGCTGCTCCAGCTCTCCGGGGAGGTGCGACTGCGCCAC
>JBNKOV010001014.1:0-2050 GCA_050294955.1 Holophagae bacterium | reverse complement strand
GGGGGCAAGGCGTAGTATTGATCAATAGGACCCAGCTCCCGGCGGATCTGGCGACAAAAGACCCTCAATTTGAAAAAGCTGCTTTGAGTTCTTCTATTGTAATGCCACGGCCTGCAGGAGATATGAGAGGGAAGCAAGCGGAGCAGCGGCGCATAATCCGCCTTGATGATGACGTGCAATTGAGCAGAAGGGTACAATGCGGCAAGCTCGTGAATAAAGGGAAGGGACATGACCACATCTCCCAGCCAATTGGGCGCTCTGATTACAATATGCGTCACCAGTTTACTCCTGCCCATAGCGGACCCTTACAAGTTAACAGAAACAAGATGAAGATTCAATGAAGACACTGTTTCTAAACCTTTTCTCTGAGCATCTATTGAGAAGAGGGGATCAAGTTCAGGTTTTGGGCAAGATCGGGATTGGACCGATTGAGCCGCCAGATCCAGCCGTCCAGAAAATAATGCATGATCTGAGGCAGGGACAGAACGGCCACCCAGATGGAGATCACAAGGGAATCCATTTCGCGAAAGGGGAGGTTAAAGAATTCGGGAATATAGGTTTGCCATACCATGCCATCCCAAAGCGCCTCCTCTCCAATGGCCAGAACAAACACGAACAGGTAGAAAAGGAGCCAGTTCTTTTTTTGAGAAAGAACATGCATCACCCCTTTCTTATCCGCTCGACCCGCCCATTTCCGATTGCAGTAATACCAGACGATGGCCATGAAGGGAATGCCGTGAAAGAGATTGATGAAGGCCGCTGAGATAATAGGGTTCTGGGTGAAACCGATCCCGATGGCCCAAGTCAGGTAATGGGCGGCCATAATCATCTGCTTGCCTGGATTGAAGGGATGGCCTTGCATGTGGCGGTAAATCTGTCTGCCCACATAAAGCCCCAATAGGCTCAGGTAGATCGCAATAATGTCGCCGTTAAAAGCGGGATCCAGCCGGAAGACAAATTTCTCATCTGCATTGAACCAGTCGAATTGACGATTGGGGCTGGCGTGCCACCAAAGCACCGGACCCAGCGCCCCAAACCAGAGGGTTGTTTTGTCCAAATAGAAGTCGAACGAGCTGGTTTCCTTCATCTTATATTTGTACAAAGCCAAAAAGCCATAGTTCTGCTTGATGAAGTGATAGATGGCCACATAGGCCAGAATGGTCCAGAAAACCACAGGCGAATAGTAGTGAATTCGAAAGCTGGCCAGGAGGAAGATGGGAATGGGCGCAAAATACAACAACTTCCTGCGGGCCACCTCTTCTTTGTCCATATAAGTGCGGTAAAGTGAAGCCCATACGTGCGCCACGTCAAAGGAGACCATAAACACGATAAAGGCCCAAAAAGGCATTTGTTCGAAGGGCTCCATTAACAGACATAGGGGAGATAAGGCCGCCACAGCCAGTGGAGTGAGGAAAATAGTGAGATCAAATTTTTTGGAAAAAATCCAATGTGGCGATTGGGTTGTTTCCATGGAACACACCTCCGGCCGCGTTGGGGCTGCGGCGTTTGGGAACATTAGTCTTTCTTGCGAGGACCCACCAGCCAATGGGCGACAGCGCGGGAAACCACCTCTCCCGATGCGTCCCTTATCTCGCTTACAATTTCATGGGTTTTGGAAACCGACTGGTCCAAGTTCTCGCAGTGGCATTCCCCCACAATGGGACCCCTGGCTTTCTTAACAAAATCGATAGCGAGGTGGGTAATGATGGCCCGCGACTCCGGCAAGAGTTGAGAGGTCATGGCCAGGCCCGTCACAAACTCGCCCAGGTTCATTTGCGCAATAGCGTGGATGGATTGGAGATGATTGCGCACCTTGCGTCTATCTTTCATCATGGCTTTTGCTTGGCCGGGCTCCAGTTCCAGCACCACGGGATGGATGCTGCCCGTATAGGGGACCATAAAGCCGATTATCTTGCTGAAAACAAAATCGCCCCCAGGAATTTTGCGTGTTCTCGCCCACCATGCCATCAAGGGTTGACCCATATCGTCCACCTCCTACAATACCCTACATCTTAACAGAGCCGGCGCGGTCTTAGAAACGGTATCCTTT
>JBNKOV010001013.1:0-2060 GCA_050294955.1 Holophagae bacterium | reverse complement strand
ATTACGCGGCTCTGTGCCGACTGAGGGATAAACTGATATCGGCCATGATCTACCCCGTCATCGTGCTAACGGTTTCCGCCGCCGCAGTTCTGGTGCTCACCTTTTATGTGATTCCGATGTTTCTCGACATGTTCAGACGATACCATGTGGAACTGCCCGCCATCACCCGAATCCTACTGACCCTGACTGACTTCATGAAAAGCAATGGTTGGATGCTGCCGCCAGCCATTATTATTGTGGTCATGCTTTTCAAATCCACCGGGTTGAGCAAACACCCCAGAACCTTTCAATTGCTGCATGCAATCCCAATTCTTGGGCGCGCTCTCACCCTGTTTGGCAACCTGAACCTTTTGCGCAACCTTGCAAACCTGCTTCGGGCCGATGTTCGGGTTCACGAAGCGGCCCGACTTTTGGAAGGGCTTTTCCGAAATCCCAATCTCAACAAGAAAATTTCTTCTGCGGCAATCCGCATAACCAAAGGCGACGCCCTGTCAGACGCCCTACGAGAGGAAGGACTTCTCACATCGCGCGACCTGGCCCTTATCAGAATTGGCGAGGAAACTGGTCGGCTCGCAGACCAGATGGATCATCTCGCGAGCGATTATGAACAAAGACTTGAACGCACTCTAGAGCGCTTCCTCTCATTATTTGAACCTCTGATGATCGTGGCGCTCTCCGGCATGATTGGCTTCATTCTGATCGCTCTCTACTTGCCGCTATTCGATATGTTGGGCAGCGGGGCACGGCGCTAAGCCTCTCAATCACCTCACACTTTTTTAGGAGTATTCCAATGAAATCAACAAAAGCTTTTACCCTGACGGAATTGCTTGTGGTTATCATATTGATCGGCATTCTAGCTGCACTGGCTATTCCGCGGTTTGGAAAAACCACTGATCAGGCCATGGAACTGGAGGCAACCCTAGCGCTGGAGAAGATATACCAGTTGCAAAACATCTATTATTTAAAAAACAAACGCTATTCCTCCGATCTGGACCAGTTGGGTTTTGAGCAGGAAGAACTGGTGGACGACAATGGCAACGGTCGCGCCCGTTACCTAATCGCCGTCGAAAATGCCAATGAAACGGGATACAGGGCAACTGCCCAACCCCAAGTTCCGGACCTGCATGCATTTGAAATGGATCAAACTGGCAAGATTCTGGAGCAATAGACATGATCGCCGCAGCCCTAAACGACGCCTTTCTTCAAGACCATCGCCTGGTCTTGGAACACGAGGAGGACGGCCCAGTCTGGTGTTATTCAGACACCAGGCAGCCGCCCGACATATTGAACTTGCTCATGTTGGCCACAGAGGGTAAGTTGCGATTGAAATATGTGGACACCAACGCGTTTGAGAATCTGACGGGCTCTGAGGGCGAGGATGAACAGGCTACTGCTGGGACAGATCGGGTTATTGTGAAATGGATTCGGGAAATGATTGGCGAGGCGGTTTCCCAAAAAGCGTCCGATATTCACATGGAACCCAGAACCGACAAAGTGCAGGTTCGGTTTCGATTAGACGGACGGTTGCGAGTATGGCGAGCCTTTGGCCTTGAATACAAGGAGGAACTTGTTTCCAGGGTAAAGGTGATGGCGGATCTTGACATTGCAGAGAAACGTAAACCCCAAGATGGAAAAATCCGCATGAAAGTGAAGCGGCGGGCAATCGACTTTCGAGTTTCTGTCATCCCTACAGGACTTGGAGAAAAGGTGGTTATCCGAATACTAGATGTAGAAAGCGTTAAACTGGACCTGGCTCGCATTGGCATGCCAGAGCCTGTCGAAAGGCCCTTTCGGGAAGTAATTCACAGACCATTCGGCATGTTGTTGGTAACCGGCCCCACCGGTTCCGGAAAAACTACCACGCTTTATGGGGCTTTGAATGAAATTAAGTCGGAAACCCTGAATATCATGACCATTGAAGATCCAATTGAATATCAATTGGAAGGACTGACTCAGACCCAGGTCCGAGCCAAAACCGGCTTTGGGTTTTGCGACGCGCTCCGCAGCTTCCTGCGTCAGGATCCCAATGTCATTATGGTAGGTGAGATCCGCGATCTGGA
>JBNKOV010001012.1:0-2070 GCA_050294955.1 Holophagae bacterium | reverse complement strand
TCGTTGAGCGCCACGAAGCCGCCGATGTTGACGATGCCGTCCTTCTTGGCGCTCATCAAAGCCCCGTCGGCCAGGTTGAACAACTCGCGGGAAATCTCCAATGGCGACTTGCTAGACTGACCCTCTTCCCTGGTTTTAATGAAGTAAGCATTCTCAGCAAAACGGGCCGCATCAATAAACAGCGGCTTGCCGTAATGGTCCAGAACATCCCGCACCTCGTTCACATTGGCAAGGGAAACCGGCTGCCCGCCCGCGCTGTTGTTGGTGATCGTCATCAGCACAAAAGGAATATTCTCGTGCTCTTTCTCAAGCAGATCTTTTAGAGCCTCCACATCCATATTCCCTTTAAATGGATAGGTATCCGCGCAGTCCTTGCCCCGCTGATCCGGCAGATCCACCGCCTTCACCCCCAGAACCTCCAGGTTCGCTCGGGTCGTGTCGAAATGGGTGTTGTTGGGCACGATATGACCGGGCTTGCAGATATTGCTGAACAAAAGATGCTCCGCGGCGCGGCCCTGGTGCGTGGGGATCACCTCGTGAAAGGTGAAAATGTCCCGCACCGCGTCCCGAAAGGCATAGTAACTGCGGGCGCCGGCGTAAGACTCATCGCCCGTCATCACCGCGCCCCACTGCTGCACGCTCATGGCGCCCGTGCCGCTGTCCGTGAGAAGATCGATCATCACATCTTCAGCTTTCAGCAGGAAGAGATTGTAATTGGCCTCCTCCAAAAATTCCGCACGCTCCTCGTAATTGGAAAAGCGAATGGGCTCTATACTCTTTATTTTGAATGGCTCAAAAAGAAAATGATCAGACATGAGCGACCTCCAACTTACTATATCCAGTTCATACCGCATCCCCAAATTACTGCGGAAAATTCCGCAAACCGGAGGAGACAACCGCACGCGACCTTCTGAGAAACACGCCGCATCAGCAGACACAGCCGCTATTTCCCAATCCGGCATGAATAAACACAGCAAGTTTTAGGCCAGTTGTTGAATATAGAGTCGTCTTTTTTAGGCGGCCCCAAACCGCCCCAGCTTACTCAGGTCCAGATCCAGAAAAAAACAAACAATTTGGGTTCAGTATGACATGCATCATAAATGCCGAACCCCATAACCCATTACATTTCCAATCAGAGGAAAGACCGGGAATCAACCCAGGGTTCCTTATCGATTAGGAGTGTGACGTTATGACAAAAAGAGAATTAGATCACCCGTTGCCGGAACAGAAGGGGAGGCGGGATTTCCTGATCAATACAGCCGCCATGTTGGGCGCTGGCGCGGTGGTGGCCTGCGCCCCGGGTGGCGATAAATCCGCCGCTTCGCCTGCGCCTGGCCCCAAGAAACACGAAGAAGGCCTGAATTTTCATGTGAACCCAGGCCAGTTGGACGATTATTACGGGTTCTGGAGCGGCGGCCAGTCCGGCGAGGTGCGCATCTACGGCGTGCCCTCCATGAGAGAATTGAAACGCATCCCCGTTTTTAATAGAGAGTCCGCAACCGGTTGGGGCGCAACGGATTTTTCCAAAAAGCTTCTGGGCGGCAGAGCCTCCGGCGACACCCACCATGTTCACCTCTCTTACACAGACGGGACCTACGATGGCCGCTATGTCTATGTGAATGACAAGGCCGGCGCCCGGCTGGCCCGCATTCGGCTCGCCACCATGGAAGTGGATAAAATCTGCGACATCCCCAACTCCCAGGGCACCCACGGCATTTTCCCGCAACGACATAAAACCGGGCTGGTTGTATGCAATAGCGAATTCAGAACCCCTCAGGTCAACGACGGCAGGGATTTGGAAGACGAAACCAAATACGCCGCCATGCATACCGCTATCGACGGGGAATCCATGGAAGTGCGATGGCAGGTCATGGTGGAGGGCAACATGGACCTGGCCGCCACCGACTACAAGGGCCTGTACTCCTTCGCCACCTCCTACAACTCCGAAGGGGCCGTAACCCTGGAAGGCATGATGGCCAAAGACCAGGACCACCTCTATGTGTTCAACATCCCCGAAATCGAGAAAGCGGTCGCTGCTGGCAAGACCGTGAAAGTAGGCGACGTATCCAC
>JBNKOV010001011.1:0-2076 GCA_050294955.1 Holophagae bacterium | reverse complement strand
CACCCAATAGTAGATCTTCTTTCCGCTTGCAGTAATGAAGTGATCTCTCACCACGTAATGAACCGAACCAGCGCCTGGTTTAATGGCGGCCAGGGTCTGGAAGGATTCCAGAATGCCGGCAGTAAGAAACCCGTTGCCAAAATCACCGCCTCCGAGAACGGCAAGAACCCCGCCAGCAAGCGCATGAGCGCCAAATTTCTTAATTGTACTGAGATTGGATTGTCGGATCTCCCCGTGAATGCCCGTGCTAAAGGCTCCGATTAAACCGCCTCTTAAACTGCCGCTCCCAATGGCTCCGGAAATATACCCTGCGGCGAGATTGGAATAACCTCTGAATATCTCTCGGAACCAGGCTCCCACCAAGGTGTCTGAACCGGAAATGTAATTCACGCCCAAGGAGAGAAGCGCTCTGAAAATTTTGTTTTCATACAGTTTTTTGAGGAAGTGACCCGTGGGGTCGGTGTACGAAAGCGGATTGTTGCGAACGTAGGTGTATCGATTCAGCCCTTGAGGATCTCCGCCTATTTCCGCAAAAGCGTCGGCCTGAAGAAAGCGACCCAGGGTGGGATCGTAGATCCTGCCATTCATGTGGACCAGGTTCAGGTTATCCAATTGTTCATGCCCAGTGAACCCCAGATTGGTAATATCGGAACCCAAAATCGCCGCGCTCCAAGCGTCTGTCCAATTCGTATTGCGCCGTTTACCATAGGGGTCGAAGCTGTAATACTGAACAACACTACCGAATTCGTCCGTCATGAGATCGAGAGAGCCCAGATGATCGTGATGCATGTAATACAATTCGACGGGTGCGACGCCCTGTTGAACCTCCAAAGCAATGCCCTCAATGTATCTTCGAACCTGACTGGGTCTGCCGTCGGAGTAGGTTACATACTCTAAATTCCCTACATAAAGAGTGGTTGTAATAGCCCCGTCGGGAGCAGTATCCACCCGTTTGAACCGGTCTCGGTCAGGATCATAGGAAAACTCACTCACATTGGGAGCGCCATTTCCAAAAAAGCCGCTTTCTTCGGAATCGTTCTTTTTGGCTGAAACTCGCTCAATGCGCGTTGGTTTATCGAAAGGGCTGTACTGAATGGTCAAACCGTCGCCAGTGGTCATGTTCCCATTTAAGTCATAGGAGTAGCTGGCTGTTTTTGCACCGGTTAACTGAGTAACCGCATGGGGACCCGCTCCTCCGGTTCCGTCGTAATGATACGTTGCGCCATCTTTTAAAGTGAGGTTTCCAATGGCGTCGTATTGATACGTTTTGGCTCCCAATCCTGAAACCTGGCTGGATGTCATTCTATTGAGGGAATCATATCCAAAGGTTTCCACAAGTCCCTGACGGTTGTCTTGTCGATTCAGAAGATTGCCAAGAGAATCAAATTGATAGCCCAAATCTTGGATTCCATTTTGGCCCTGGTAGGTTGCAATGGATTGAAGATGGCCTAATTGGGGCGAATAATCCCGGGTTCCGGTTAAGCCATTGCCAAAGGAGGTCATGGTGATGTTGCTGCGAGCATCCTGTTCAAGAACCTGCCAATATTGATAGCCGCTGTCGGCATCTTTGATTTTGTCCATGTACCCGTATGTATTATAAAAATACTCAATGCCTCGTCCCGTGGGGTCGTAGCGTTTCCAGACGCGACCGCTCTGGTATTGAATGGTTTCGGTGTAAAGGACGCCATCGATAGAAGTGGACGTGGATGCGATCCGCCCCAAAGTGTCATGGTTCCACCAACGCTCAAAATCAGGCCCAACAACATGTTCAAGCTGACCTATTCCGTTGGGTGAATCCCAATCCCAAATGGTTTCGATTTCTCCTGGCGTTTCCCTTCGTTCAAGACGACCCAATTTGTCGTAAAACATAAAGATTGTTTGGCCTTTTGGATCTGTTTGACTGGTGAGCTCGTTAAAAGCGTTGTAGGTATAAGTCCACAATCCCTTGTCAGGATCGTTGATGGAGGTAGGCCGTCCACGGTTATCGAATACAGTTGCCGACTGGTTGCCGTATGCGTCCTCAATAAAGTCGAGTTTGCCAAAAGGCGTGTAGTCATAGGAGGTGGTATTGCCATG
>JBNKOV010001010.1:0-2078 GCA_050294955.1 Holophagae bacterium | reverse complement strand
CTCAACAGAAAGATTCTGTGGAGAAAATTTTCGAAGATGACGAAATGAAACTGATGAAAGTCGATAAGTCGTGGACTCAAGAATACTTGTTGGCTTTAGATGGCATCTTTTTCCTGAAAGATGTGGTTGGCCCGCTTGAACTGGATTCAGCCAAGGTCATAAAAAAAGCCAAGGAAGTCCAGGCGTCGGGTCAATCATCTTGGAAGGTGATGGGGACCCGAAAGGTTTGGAATCACTGGGCTGTTAGAATGAAGGTGTTCGGACCCTATTACCTGAAACACCTGAAATCACGAGTGAAAACCATAAAAGAAGAGTGGGATAGCAACCTGCTTTTAAAGCAAAAAGGAATTTTTCTACTTTCTGAAGTTTGTGAATTGATTCCATTCAGCACATACCAGATTCGTTATCAGGCAAAACAGAATGAAAGGGCTGTTGAAGAGTATGGGATATGGAAGGATCCTGAACTCAATAGATTTGTGGTGAATATGGAAGTGTTCGCCGAATGGATCAAAAGCCTTTGGAAGGGCAATTACGCCAGAAACTGAAGAAAATACAACCTCATTCCGGTATTACGGATGGGGCTGTACGGAGGAAAAGCGAGGTTACTTTGAAAGAGAACGGTGCATTTTCGACCCTTTTCATAGCCTCGCTTTTTATAGGTTTCCACCTTTTAGGGGACTAAAGATGACCCTTTTGTTGCGGGTGTTTTTCTGTCAATGCGCGCCAGTCTACCATTGAGCAGGGCCAATAGAGGCGCCTCGGCGATGTCAGCCTTCTTGGACAAATTCGATGGTCTCATCTCGCCGTTTTGGATCGGCGTACTTGCCCTTACAGTGATCCCGAGGATTGAGTTGCCTTGGAATTGGAGATCTTTAGGTATAAGTTTGTGTAATTGTGCGCGCGAGACAAGGCTCAATGATGTAAAATGGTTATTGGCCGCACATTTTCTGCGTGATTCAAAAGAATAGATTTTAAATTGGTTTTTTCATGACTGTCGCACTAAGTTGTCAAAAATTAAGAGAATGGATCGGAAACGCCATTGAGGGTTTTCGCAGCAATGATCTTTTGGGCGTTCCCGAGCCCTGGCTGCAGATTTACGAATCCCTGGCGGATTACATCAGTTCCGGCACGCCTATTGATCAGAAATTGTCATGGATGCTCGAAGGCACCGATGATAGCCTTGCCGATGTAATTTATCAGCTGCAACGGCTTAAGGCTGCATTGGTTACTGAAATCATTGCGGCAGGCGCCTTGGATGAACTGAATACAGTGCTCTCCTGGTTTGACCAGACAATTGTCACTCTGGTGGAACGCGCTTCAGGAAAACTATCGGAAGAGCGTAGTTTGTCGGTGCCCTACGAGACTGTATTTTGGAAAGCCCGAGACGGCATGTACATTTCAACCATAGAAGGCAAGTTTCTGCATTGTAACCAAGCTCTTATGGATATGATGAAGTTTGAATCCATACAGGATCTGCTCACTTTGGACATTAGAAAAGACATGTACGTGGATCATGAAAAACGCAAAATAATGTTGGACCATTTGCACGCAGACGGATTTTTCGATCATCACGAATTCCAATTCAAATGTTCGGATGGAGAGATCAAGACCGCTCTTGAGAGCTGCTATTTGGTAGATCTCCCAAATGGACGCCGTTTCATTGTGGGGATCATGGTGGATATTACGGAAGATCGGGAAATTGCCAGTAAGCGGGAAGAGTATGTTAAGGGGCTTGAAAAAAAACGGATGGAGTCTCATTTCTCCCTGCGCCAAATTGCTCGCAGGTTTGATGCGCTGCAAAAAGTGAACGATCATCCCGTGGTCCTTGTTGAGCCCAAGACCTTTAAATTCATCAATAATAACCCTGCCTTTACCAAGCGCTTTAAGTATAATAAAAAGAGTCTTGAACATTTGACTTTCAGAGACCTCTTCGCCCGAAACGACTGGATGGCCATTTTCACTCAAATCTCCAACGCCATTCATCGAATGCAGTATCATATTCCCAAGGTTACCTGTATCACCTACGAGGACGAAACATTTCCCGCAGCCCTGTCTATCGTCACCCATCAAGATGACCT
>JBNKOV010001009.1:0-2081 GCA_050294955.1 Holophagae bacterium | reverse complement strand
GTAAGCCAACTTGGCTTTTTGAGAACGCAGCCTGAAAGCAAGAAAAACAACACAAGCTGCCACAAGAGCATAAAGCATGTAAGCCCACCAGCTTAACCAGGGTGGTGGAAGAACGCGAAAGGAAACTCTGGCGGGTTCGGGGTTCCAGAGCCCATCGTTATTGCTTCCCTTCACCTCAAACTCGTAAAAGCCAGCGCTCAAATTGGTGAAAGTAGCGAGACGGTGGCGAGAGCCCGTTTCAATCCATTGAGGATCAAAACCAATAAGCCGATAGGCATAGCGGTTTTTTCCAGGACTGGTGTAATGGAGAGCCGTGAATTCGAAGGTAATGATATTATCGGTGTGATCAAGATCGAAATGTCGGGTGGTCTCGATAGAACGACTGAGAGGAGAATCGGGTTGGTCTCTTTGCAGCGGAACATGACGATTGGAAATAAGAAAGTCGGTAATCACAACCGGCGGAAGGAATGGATTATCTGCAAGAGACTCTGGAGAAAAAATGTTTAATCCCTCCATACCGCCAAAAAACAACTCGCCCTCTGGGCTTTGAAAATAAGCTCCAATATTAAATTCATTATGTTGCAATCCGTCATTGCTGTCATAATTTTTGAATGAGCTTGTCTCCCGATCAAAACGGGAGATGCCATAGTTCGTGCTCATCCAAAAATACCCTTTCCCGTCCTCTAAAATGCTGTAAATCACCTGAGAGAGCGCCTCATCTCTCCTATAAGTTCGAAAGGTAGCGCGACTCTGATCAAACTCCATGCGGTTTAAACCGCCATTTGTTCCAAACCACAACACGCCATCCGAACCTTCATGCATACAGTAAACAATGTCATGCGCAAGAGTGGCGGGATCGTCAGGGTCACCTCGAAACCTTGTAAACACAACCTCTTCTGGGGAGCGGGCATCATGAACGCCCCCTCGCCATAGATTTAAACCACCACCAATGGTCCCAACCCACAGATTGCCCTTACTATCTTCCCTGGTGAAGGCCACCCAATTGTTGCTTAAGCTCTCAGGTCGCTCTGGATCATGATGATAGGCAGCAACAGCCCCGGAAGCCACATCCCGCTTAAATAAACCATTGTGCCGGGTTCCAATCCATAGATAGTCCCTAGAATCCTGATACAAGCTCCAAACCATGTATTCCGAACCAGATGGATCTTGTCCAATGTGAACAAATCCATCTCTATCTTCATCTCTGAGATCAAGGCCCTTTCGAGTGCCTACCCAAACGGAGCCTTCTCTGTCTTGTAAAATGCTGTAGACCGTATCGGCACTGATGCTGTAAGAATTGCTAGGATCGTGGCGATAATGTTTAAACGAAGGGGCCTTGCCAGAGCCGCGTTCCCAGAGATTCAGCCCCCCTCCAATTGTACCCACCCAAACTCGATTGTCCCTATCATCCAGAATCGCGCTTATCGTGCTAGTGCTCAGGGAAGCCGGGTTAAGTTCATCCTCCCGAAAATATTCAAAAGGCAGCAGGCCTCTCGCCCATTTATTAATCCCGCCTCCCCAAGTGCCGATCCACAGGGTCTCCGCGCTTCCCACATACAAACACCATATGATATCGGAAGTTAAACTGGTGGGAGAGGCGCTTGCCCGGAAATAGGTTACTGCAAATTGATCGCTCCCAGTTTCATTCACGCGGGCCATGCCGCGTCCCCTGGTTCCAATCCAAAGCGTTTCATTGGAATCGTATAGCAGGCAACGAATATTCCTGGGAAAATCTTCGGCTCTATCCACCGAATAATTAACCGCAACACCGTCCTGAATACGAAACAGACCACTCGATGCGCCCACCCAGATGCCAGAGGAGGTGGGCAAAATTGAGGTGATCTGTCTTTCACCGCGCACTCCCGTCTTCTGTTCAGAAAAGGGAAGCGCAATGGGTTGGAAAATCCGATGACCCTGAGCGTCTTGAATTGAATGATACAACAGGCCTTCTTCAGTCCCAACCAAAAGCGCCCCAGTGCTGTCTTCTGCAAGTGCGGTGATATTGGAAAGAGGCCGCTCTCCCGCAGAGAATCGCTCAAAAACCGGATCTTCATCGGAAACCTTGCACCTCAAAAGACCCC
>JBNKOV010001008.1:0-2081 GCA_050294955.1 Holophagae bacterium | reverse complement strand
AAGATCGGGAAGCTGACCTTCGAATTAAACGTCACCGCCATGAACGACCGGGACGGAAACTATATCGGCAACACCTTGGAGTGGAACAACGTAACCGATATCCGCATCAAGAGCAATAGGGTTACAGCCCTTGAGTCCATGATAGAAGGGGCGACCACCAACGTCATGATGTGCGATATGGACCTGAAGATCACCTATTGCAACCCTGCGGTTCGCAACATGCTCAGCACCTATATCGCAGATCTTAAAACCACCTTCCCCACCTTGGACCCAAACAACCTGATTGGGGCCTGCATCGACGATTTCCACAAGGTTCCCTCTCTCCAGCGGAACATCCTGGGTGATCCTCGCAACCTGCCCCACCAAACGGAGATCAAGGTAGGGAAGCTGGAGTTTGGCCTCAATGCAACCGCCCTCTTTGATGAGTCGGGAGGCCAAATCGGCGCGGCTGTGGAATGGATCGACTATAACGCCCGCGCGGTGTATCGGGACGAAGTGGACACGCTCATTCAAGCCGCCACCTCCGGAGACCTGCGGAAACGGGGTGACATGGGGCATTTAACCACCGCCTATCAACCCATGATGCAGGGCATAAATGATATTATCGAGGCCATCGTCGCCCCCATCACGGAGCTGAAAGGGCAACTGGCCCGGGTCGCAAGCGGCGACCTGACCGCCTTTGTCACCGGCTCCTACGAAGGCGACCACGCCATTCTCAAGAACTCCTTAAACGCCACCCTGGATTCCCTGAACTCCATCCTGGGTCAGGTCAATATTACAGCCGAGCATGTGAACTCGGGAGCCCGTCAGGTCTCTGACGCCAGTCAGTCCCTCTCCCAAGGCGCCACCCAGCAGGCGGCGGCGCTGGAAGAGATCACCGCCTCCATGACCGAAATGGCGTCCCAGACCAAGCAGAATGCCGAGAACGCGGCTCAGGCCAACCAGTTGGCCGTTCAATGCCGGAAAAATGCGGAAGACGGCAACGATCAAATGGCTGAGATGTTGGACTCCATGAAGGCCATCGACGAATCCAGCCAGAACATTTCCAAGATTATCAAGGTGATCGACGAAATCGCCTTCCAAACCAACCTCCTGGCCTTGAACGCGGCAGTGGAAGCGGCTCGCGCCGGGGTCCACGGCAAGGGTTTTGCGGTTGTTGCAGAAGAGGTTCGCAACCTGGCCGCTCGCAGCGCCAACGCAGCCAAGGAAACCACGGCCATGATCGAGGAATCCATCAAAAAGGTGTCCCACGGCTCTGGCATTGCAGGCAAAACGGCCTCGGCCCTTACCGACATTGTTTCCAGCATTGGCAAGGTAACAGAGCTTGTGGCCGAAATTGCCGCTGCCAGCAATGAGCAGGCCCAAGGCATTGCCCAAGCCAGCAAGGCGCTGGGACAGATGGAGCAGGTGACGCAGCAGAACACGGCGAACGCGGAACAAAGCGCGGCCGCCAGCGCTCAGTTGTCCAGCCAGTCCAACGAACTCAAATCGCTCATGTCCAAGTTCACCCTCAAGCAGAAAGAGGTTCCCACAGGCATGCCGGGACTCTCGCCGGAAATGTTGGCGGCCTTCCAGCAGTTCATGGCCCAGCAGGGCATGGGCGGACCGCAGCCCCGAGGCATCGGCGGCGGAGGCGGCTCCAATCGGCCTTACGGCGGAATGATGCCCGCCTCGCGAGGACCAGCGCCCGACGGCGACAGTCTGGACCCCAGCCAGATCATATCTCTGGATGATGACGAATTCGGAAAATACTGACAACCACTAAAATAATCCAATTGATTTTGGGCCTGAGGCGACACCACGCCTCAGGCCCTTTCTCATTGCATGCCAGATAAATAGAGATCTCGCCTTCACCATCATCCGCTCATGTTTTCGAGACCTGGTTCTAGAAAAGATAAAAAACCTTGATGATGCATCATGTCTATTCTGCTCTGATAAAGAAACCATTGCCCACTTGTTCTTTGATTGTATTGTGGCTAAAAGAGCTTGGACAGTAATCTCTAGGATTATAGGAATGCAGGTGGGAGAATCTTATGAGTCAATTGCAAAACTATGGTTATGCAATAAAAAATTTGGTATTA
>JBNKOV010001007.1:0-2081 GCA_050294955.1 Holophagae bacterium | reverse complement strand
CTGCAAGGATGTGGGCATCCCCGTTCACCGTTGGCATGGCGATGTGCCTCAATCTGCGAAAAGGGCGTTGGAGAAATCCCCGTGCGGGGTTTTGATCATCACGCCGGAGAGCCTGGAGGCGCTATTCCTTCGAAAAAGCAATTGTCTGCTCCCGTTTTTCTCCCATTTAAGCTGGGTCGTAATTGATGAATTTCACGTTTTCCTTGTTTCGGAAAGGGGCCGCCAACTTCAATCCCTGTTAAACCGGTTGGAGTGTGTATTGCGGCGAAAGTTGCGGCGCATAGGCCTGAGCGCCACTTTGGGGGACGCTCAAAATGCAGGTCAGGTATTGAGTCCTGGAAAAGGCGCTCGAATCCTGGCCCGTGAGAGTGGAGGCGTGAATCTAAAATTGCAGGTAAAGGGCGTATTGAACCCCCAACAGGCCGATAAGGACGAGAATTTATCGCCCGATCATAAGATAGCTGAACATCTGTATAAGAACCTGCGGGGCAGCAACAATCTGGTTTTTGCCAACAGTAGAAATCTGGTGGAAAAATTGGCGAATAAGCTGCGCAGAATGAGCCAAAAAGACAAAACACCAGAGGAGTTTTTTCCCCATCACGGCAACCTCTCGAAGGAGATCAGGGAAGAGCTGGAGATGTTGTTAAAGAAGGAGAATCGACCCATAACAGCGGTCTGCACCAGCACTTTGGAGTTGGGCATTGATATTGGACAGGTTAAATCTGTCGCTCAAATAGGCAATCCACCCTCGGTAGCTGCTCTGCGACAACGATTGGGCCGTTCCGGGAGACGCGGGGAGACGGGCATTCTGCGTTGTTATATCACGGAAAATGAGTGGGTGGATTCGGCGGATGTCATTAGACCCGGACTTTTTCAAATGGCGGCGGCCATCGAACTGACCCTTGAGAGATGGAACGAGCCCCACAGAAGCGGGTTGTTGCATTTATCCACCCTGATTCACCAGATTCTGGCTATTACCTTCCAATATGGCGGTGTGAACGTTAGCGATCTCTATAGGTTGCTTCTTGCAGGTAACGCCCCTTTTTCGAACGTGGCAAAAGAAGATTTTATTGCCCTGCTACGCCACTTAAAGAAAGAGGAAATCATAGAGCAATTGGCAGATGGAACTGTATTAGTGGCAGATAAAGGGGAGCGGATAACAGAGCATTATACTTTTTTCGCCGTGTTCAACACACCTGAAGAGTACCGCCTGGTGTCCCGGGGCAAGACGATTGGAACCATACCCATAGGCAATCCCATTTTTAATGGCATGTTCATGATATTTGCGGGAAAAACCTGGAGAGTGACAGACGTAGACACCAAGTCGAATGTCGTCACTCTCATCCGGGCAAAGGGCGGCAAGACCATTTCATTTTCCAGTGGCGGCTTCATGGTCCACGAAGTGGTGCGTCAGAAAATGAAAGCGTTATATACCAGCGACATGCCAAAATACCTGGACCGTGAAGGACGGAGCCTGTTTTTGGAGGGGCAGAAACGATTCAATGATTTGGGTTTGGATCGGCACGCAATTTTGGAGATGGGAAAAGGCGTGATGATCTTTCCATGGACAAGCGATTGGATCATGTCCACCCTACAATTGCTATACACTGGCGACAAGAGGGTCATGAACACCGGAACCACCCTGGTTTTTGATGAGATGGACCGGGGCCAGGTCTTGCAATGGATCAGAGAGACCTTAAAAAATTTCCCAACCGACCCCATCGAATTGGCGGCGAGAGTTGCAAATAAACGAGCCGAAAAGTTTGATTACTTAATCCCCGAAGACCTCTTATTAAAAGAGGTAGCCTGCCGGGATATCGACCTGGAAGGAGCCCGCAGAGTGCTTGAAGGGTTGGTTGGGTAGGGAGGCGTCAAAAAGCTGGCATATGCAATACGTTTTGGTTAGACTTAGATTAGTTTGGGTTTTGGTTTGGCAGCACTTGAAAGGCTGGGGTTTTTTTCATGTTGGGCAAGCTGTGAGTCAGCCTTTCCTGTGGACCGAATGGCACCCCATTTGTAATAATGAGGCGTTGTTTTCCATAGATTTGTACATCTTCGATAGTTCTACTGTCAAACTTGTC
>JBNKOV010001006.1:0-2088 GCA_050294955.1 Holophagae bacterium | reverse complement strand
GTACAAGTTTGAACCAGACTCAATTCAGGTGGGTATTAGCAGTTGTCTGCTGGGGCAGGAGGTACGCTACGATGGCGGCCACAAGCGCAGCCCATTCTGCACTGACTCGCTGCAACCGTTTGTCAGCTATGTTCCGATATGCCCGGAAATGGCGGGTGGATTGCCAACGCCTCGCCCTCCCGCGGAGATCCAGGGACAAGACGGTCATGCTGTTTTAGATGGAACAGCAAAGGTTCAGACCAACGATGGGCGAGATGTCACACCGGAGTTTGTCTCAGGCGCTCAAGCCGCGCTTGAAGCCGCCCGGCTCCATAATGTTTCCCTGGCCGTGCTCAAAGCCCGCAGTCCATCCTGTGGCAATGAATACATCTATAACGGCCAATTCTCGGGAATCAAGAAGCCGGGAAGCGGTGTGACCGCAGCGCTCCTAGAGCGCCACGGCGTCAAGGTGTTTAATGAGGATCAAATTCAAGAGGCGGCTCTTTGGCTGGAAACTAAATTAAAACTGTTTCCATGAACCCTTATCCGGCCATTCCTGCTTGACCTTCCATCCTTCATCCTCTTCAGATGGTTCAATTTCAACCTTCTCGCGGGCTTCAGCCAGCATGTCAGGCGTGTACTTTTCAATTGCATCCGGACTTGCGTCTGGTTTCACAATGGTAGTAACCTTTTTCAAATCCGATGTGTAGAACAAAAATTGAAAGTTGTCGGGACAGTTGGATTCGCCAGCAGCCGGCACCCAATTCCTACTTTTATAGCCCGGCTCCATTAGCATCCACCAGGGGTCGTAATGCCACATGGTTTCCATTGCGCCAATATTGCCAGCATTAACTGATGGCAATGTTGAAACCAGACCGTCCAAGGTAAGTCCTCCCATTTGAGAGTACTTAAGTTGGTCCAGATCGTCTATCCAAAGCGCCAGTTGACCCTCTGGAATAACCAACATATGTCGAACGACTTCGCCTGTGTTTTTGAAGAACGGAAATACGGTGATTTCCTTCCAACTCTGGCTGTTGTCTTTAAGCGTAACTTCGTGCAGTTTATGCGCCGAAACAGTCAAAATCATAAACCCTCCTTCAGCCTCCTATATTATCACGAAGTTTTTTTGGAGCACAGTCTTTTTGAGACGGAATATGGATATCAATCAGGAATTATTCTCAAACTCAACCAATGGTATCCTCACCTACTTTCGCTAATATATTCAATCGTGATAAGATATCGAATCCCAGCAAAGGGGAGGCCGCATTGAGGGAAGAGATTTTAGCCTTAGAGAATGAAGCCAGGGTCTTGGAGATGAACGAGGCGGAACGGGCCAGCTCCCGCAATGAGGTGGTGTCCTACACCGAGGCCTTCCTCAACAAGCTGCCCCAATTGCCAGCCTGGCGAGAAGGCGATGGAAAGGGTCTTTCCCAGTTTCCCATAAGCGAGCAGCCAAAAGCCATGCCGGAAGTGTTGGAAATTTTGGACAAGCACGTTTTAAAACCAGGCATAAATGCCGCATCTGGAGGGCACCTGGGTTTCATTCCCGTCACGACGCTATATCAGGCCGCTTTAGGTGATTTTCTGGCGTCTGTTACTCACAAATACACCGGTATTTTCTACCCCTCTCCCGGGGCTGTGCGTATGGAGCACCAATTGCTTCGGTGGATGGCGGACCTCATCGGGCTTCCCCAAACTGCTGGCGGCAACCTTACCTCCAGCGGAAGCATGTCTCATTTAATCGGCGTCGTAACTGCGAGAGAAGCGAGAGGTTTGAAAAGTCGCGATTTTGAGAAGGCAGTGGTCTATCTCAGCGGCGAAACCCATTATTGTGTGGATAAGGCCTTGAGAGTGGCTGGGATGGGAGAAGCCGTCCGCCGTAGGATTCCCGTAGACGCCTCCGGCAGAATGCAACCAGAAGCAGTAGAAGAAGCGGTGGCTGAAGATCTTCAATCTGGCCTCATTCCCTGGTTGCTCTGCTCTAATGCGGGAACCGTGAATTCGGGGGTGATCGATCCATTGAATGATTTGGCTGAGGTGGCCGAGAAATACCAACTTTGGCATCAGGTAGATGGAGCCTATGGCGGATTCTTTATGCTGTGTGATGAA
>JBNKOV010001005.1:0-2088 GCA_050294955.1 Holophagae bacterium | reverse complement strand
TGGACAAGAATGGCGCCAAAAAAAGCTGTTTTTATAAAAAAGATGGACTAATTCAAGAAAAACAACCTGTTTTCAAAAAAAACAAGGAAAGCAACGTCTTATTGATTTTACACTTTCAAATAAACTCGTGGTTTATGCAATAAACAAAGTGCAATACGTTTTATCGGGAGTACACTCTCAAATAAACGCCCTGTTTATGCAATAAACTCGTGGTTTATGCTGTGAACATTCTACGATCTTTGGGTGTGATGCCGAATGTCTGGTAAATTATAGTTCCCCGATTTGGGCCTTTCGAGAAATCTAAAGATGAACAAAGGCATTAGAAAAAGACCAGAGAGACAATCCAAAACACGTCTTCAGGTTATCTCAACTGAGTCGGGAGTGGATGAATTCTTGGCTCGGGTCCTAAATTCAGATGGCGTTATCCCGTATTTTTCCTTAAACAGACGGGTGAAATAAGCTACTTTCTGATAACCCGTTCGATAAGCTATCTCCGATACAGAACCGGCCTGACCTTCAAGAAGCCGGGCGGCGTAAGCGAGCCGGTAGTTTCGGATAAACAAGGTGGGCGACAAGTCCAGGATTTCCTTGAAACGTCGTCTCAATTGCCGTGGACTCAGGCAGATGTGATCGGCCAATTCATTTACGCCAAACCCGGGTTGTTGGAGATGATCGCTCAGAATGGCGCGGGCCTTATTCAAAAACGCCTCGCCTTCGCTAATGACCGGGGCGTCAGGCGGCATGGCTGCTAATTCTTTTCGTGAACGCTCCTGCACCAAGACCCTGTTTTGCAGCAAGTTCTCCATTCTGGCCAGAAGTTCCCGCGCCATAAAGGGTTTGGATAAACAATCATCTGCGCCAAACTCCAAGGCCTTAATCCGACTTTCATAGGAGGAGGGCTCGGAAAGTAATATGAGCGGAATGAGGCTGGTTCTGGCATGAGCCTTGAGTTTACGACACAGGTCTTCGCAGCCAGGCAATGAGACATGACCAATCATGATATCGGGCTGCTGCACAGTCGCCAGATCCAGGCCCGTAGCTGCATTCTCCGCTTCCAATATTCGCCAGTTTGAGGGCATGGATTCCTTTAAGAAGGTTCTCATAGTTAGCTGGTTATCTATGATAAGGACACAGCGATTCGCTTGGAAATCGTCCTCCCCTTCCTGAAGCAGCGCGGGGGGCTCTTGTTTTTGTTGGGTCTGATCCCAGCTTAATTCACCAAGAGGCTTTTTGGGGATGTTGACTCGAAAGACGCAGCCAAATCCCTTTTCGCTGGTTGCCCAAATTTGACCGCCGTGCAGCCGAGCCACCTCTTGAGCGTAGGCCAGGCCCATGCCCCAGCCAGGCAGGTCCTCCTGGGTTTTAGGGTCAAGGATGGCCGCGAGTTGGTCACTGCCAAAGCCCGGTCCCGCAACCTTAATCCTGATATCAATATTGTCCGAATCCTCATCCAGTCGCACAAGAATCTCGCCTTTGGGACCGTTTTGGCGGAGGGCGGTTTCAAGAAGACTATCCACCATGCCCCCAATCATTTCAGAGTCCAACGCCATCACAGCAGCCGTGCGGTCGGTGACAAACTCAATGTTTAATCCCCTGCTTTGAGCTTGGGAGGCGAAAGCTGAAATCCTACTGCGAATTAAGGGGATAAGATCGACACTTCGGATTTCCAAGGCCAGAGCCCCCATATCCCGATTCACAATGGACATCAGTTTGTTAATTAGCCCGTTCAATTGCCGAATCTGGTCTGCTACAACCTCAGGGTCTTGGGCTTCTCTAGGATCCTTTTTAGCAAGAATCTGTTGCATGGCCCTTGCCATCTCGGTCAAGGGTGTGAGAATTTCGTGGGTAACATTGTGAAAAGATTGGGTTTTCAACTTCTGCAATTTTCGGACCGCGTCGGTTCTGTGAGCCACCTTCTCTTCTAAATTTCGATGGGTTTCTAAAAGGTCTAAATGCAGGGCCACTCGCGCCAGTATTTCACCTCTGGAAGCTGGCTTCACGAGATAATCGTTAGCCCCTGCCTCCAGACCGGTTAGCATATTGTCTTCGCTGCTGCGCGCTGTTAGAAAAATGATGGGTAACTCGTGT
>JBNKOV010001004.1:0-2092 GCA_050294955.1 Holophagae bacterium | reverse complement strand
CCTGAGCCAGACTATCTTCAAGGAATCGACTGTCCACCCTTTTGAACACCATGCGTTTCACATCGAGGCGAAGCTGGCCTTGGAGATCGTAGACCTGGTAATCCATCAAAAGGTCGGAATTGGGCAAAATTTCGAATTGATCTTTGCGAAAAACAACATAGCATGGCTCATCAAAATGCTCGCAAATAGTGAGGGAGCCAACAGTGAAGGGCACGTATAACATGCCGTTCTGGAAAACCTCGCCCATATTCTGAGCCGTATGGAAGACGCTTTGAAAAACACAATCCAGCAGATGAGGATCCAACCGGGTCTCCATGCCTTCTTCCATGGGACATACGCTCAACTCAAAAGTGAAAGCCTCATTGGTCTCCCATGCCTTCTCGATAAGTTGAAGGGTGGGACCGTAGCTATAGCCCCATTTCACATAATTCTCATACACCGCTTCCTTCAAGATGGGTTCGCCCACGCAGAAGGTCTGTGAGTTGAAATTCTCAACGGCTTCCGGCTCAGAAATTTGGAACCGACCTCGGCAAAGGGAGTCGCCGCCCGCCATGACGGTAAACGATTGGCCATCCACCGTAACATCGATAGGATAGTCGCCCAGAACAATGCCGGGGCTGCGGAAGACAAGATTGGTGAAGCTGTTAATCTTGGGATCAATCACCGTGCGGGCCGCATTCAAGGCCATCTCCAGACGCAAGGTGCTGGGCACGATTTCATGGCCCAGAACCACTGTGTCTTTTATAATAACGTCTTTAGAACTCACCGTTCGGCGAAAGCGATCTCGCCAATGGGAATTCCTTATAAGCTTGGGAGCCTTTAGGGGCATGGGTTCCTCTTGTTTTTGCATTTTAGTTGATGTTGCAGCCGCAGGGGCGTTGGTATGCTCCTCAAAAAGAGGGTTATTTGACGTCATGGGAGCGGCTTGGGGCCTTGGGGCATCCTCAAGACCGACCGATCGTTCTTTTTCGGAGGCAGGCAGCCAGAAGGGTTTTCGGTCAAAACAGTAGACAGGCAGAGCCACCTTGCGCCGCAGTCCTTCGGGATAAAGCTTATTCCACTGAAGTTGTGCGCCCCCTCGCCAAAGACCCAGCAGGATCTCACGCAGGCTTCCCGCAATCACCCTGTGAAGCGCTACGGTAATGTCCAACGGCGCGGGCTTTTGCAGAACGCCAAGTTCCAGGCAGCCCGAACGGGCGATTGCCGGCGGGGTGGGAGGAATGAGACTGTTCAACCAGGCTTCCGGTTCACCCACCTCGCTGAGAAACTGATTGCGAGCGCGAAGCGTCGGGTAGGGCCGGTGGTGGTTGATCCGTTCCTGTTCAGCCTCCATCACCTCGGCAATTGCTTCAAAGGGCGGTTGCTCTGAAAGAAGCAGCGCCGTAAGGTCCTCTCGGGAAAGCATGTTGTCGGCCAAAAGCGCCAGGATTTCGTGAACATGATCGCGGGTAATTTGCTGCTCGTGGGTTAGATTCCATTTAAGGTTCACCTTGCCCAGGGCGTTGAGAATAATCAACAGCAGCAACAATTGTTCCCTGGGGTCGCCCTGCTCTCCCAGCAGTTGGTCATCGTGGACCATAGCGTCCACAGAGCGCCCATATCGGGCCAATTCCGTATTCCAGACCCGCATGTGCCGGATAAACGTATATTGATTATCCATAAGAATGCGAGCCTTGATCACAAAGTGATTCAGCTCACTGGCGTCCAGGCCCATGTCTGTCAACAACTCGCGGAGGTAATCGCCTTCGAAGTGGAAGCGTTGAATAACCAATTTTTTAAGACTGTCATAAAAAGGCGTCTGGGGCCGACGGAGCTGAAGCGATCCCAAAGCCTTTTTACCTGCCAGCACGAGCATGGCCTCTTCAATGGTCACAATCCCGCAAAAAGCCAGGGCCGCCATAAGTCCATTGCCTTCACCGCTAGCGGTGACAGGATCTAACCCCAAGTTTTTCAAGGTCATAAGCCAGGCGTAGTCGGCCATGAAAGTGTAAACGGGCCTGCCAGTTTTAGACCATGTCTTTTGATCGAAACCCCGTTTGAAACGCTCAGGCAAGGGCAGATCATTCAGCCGTTCCACCATCTCATTGAGATG
>JBNKOV010001003.1:0-2092 GCA_050294955.1 Holophagae bacterium | reverse complement strand
CATACCGGTCAGCCTCCCATAGAATGGAGTGAGGAGAAAAACATCCGATGGAAGAAGGATATACCTGGATTTGGACTGGCAACACCTGTGGTTTGGGGGGATTACCTCTATCTTTCGACCGCTGTTAAAACTGCGAAAGAAGCCGCCGTTGAAAAGCCAGAATCCGGAGAAGCAAGCAATCGCCGATTTCAGCCCAAGGTAGCAGACCATTATTATCGCTATGTTGTGATGGCTATCAATCGAAAGGATGGCAAGGTGGCCTGGGAGCAAACGGCAATCGAAGCCTTGCCCCACGAGAGCACCCATAGAGACGGAAGTTGGGCCGCCAATTCCGCTGTGACAGACGGGGAATGTGTTTTGGCGTATTTCGGGTCACGCGGCCTCTTTGCCTATGATATGAAAGGCAATCTTCAGTGGCAGATAGATCTTGGCGACATGCGCACCAGGAATGGATTTGGGGAAGGCAGTTCGCCCGCCCTTTACGGAGACAAAGCGGTGGTGAACTGGGATCACGAAGACCAGTCTTTCATTGTGGCCTTAAACAAAAAGACGGGCGAAATTTTGTGGAAAAAAGATCGTGACGAACCCACCTCATGGTCTACCCCGATTATTTCCGAAATCGATGGAAAGGCCCAGGTTATTGTAAATGCAACCAACCGGGTCCGAGGTTACGACCTGGAGACGGGAGATGTGATATGGGAATTCGGCGGCATGACCCTGAACACCATACCCACGCCCATCATCTCAGACAATATCCTTTATGTAGCCAGTGGCTTTAGAGGCAACGCCGCAATGGCGGTGAATTTAAAGGGCGCAAAGGGCGATCTCACCGGATCGGCCAACATTCTCTGGCAATATGATCGAGACACTCCCTATGTGCCGTCTCCATTGCTCTACGACGACCTGCTCTACATGTTCAAATCCAACAAGGGGATCTTGTCCTGTCTGGACGCCAAAACCGGAAAGCCCCATTTTGGGCCGGTTCGACTGGAAGGGATCGATGGTGTTTACGCCTCGCCTGTAGGCGCCGCCAATCACGTTTACATCGTTGGACGGGGCGGATCGTCTCTGGTTTTGAAAAAAGGCGCGTCCATGGAAGTGGCCGCCGCCAATACATTAGATGATCGATTTGACGCATCGCCCGTTATTGTGGGCAATGAGTTATATCTCAGGGGCCACAAAAGTCTCTATTGCATTGCCGCGGATTAACCACCTGTAAAACCGGACATCTTCTAAGATTTGGGCGCAATGATTGAGCGGCCATTCTGGAAGGTGATCCGGTTTTCTATGAAATAGGCAATGGCTTCAGGGTAGGCCTCGCATTCTTCTTTGAACACCTTGCGCTGAATGTCTTCGGGTGTGTCGTTATGATCCAGGGCAACGGTTTTCTGGACAATAATAGGACCGTCGTCATAGTGGGCGTTCACGAGATGGACCGTGCAACCCGAAACCTTACAGGATTTTCGCCAGACTGCCTCGTGAACCTTCATGCCGTAGAAGCCCAGGCCGCAAAAGGCCGGAATGAGCGCGGGGTGAATGTTCAAGCAGCGCTGGTTGTAGCGTTCACTGGGAATGTATTTGCGCAAGAAACCGGCGAGGATGATCAGATCCACCTGATGGTCTTCCATGATTTTGGTGATCGCCTCGGAGAAGGCTTCATCTGATGGGTGTTTTCTTCTCCCCACAAAATAAGAGGGATAACCAAACTCCCGTGCGCGATCCAGCCCCGCAGCCTTGGATTTTGAGGACACGACGCAGGCGATTTCCGCCTGGAGTTGACCCGCTTTTATTCGCTCATGCAAGTTGAGGAAAGTGGTTCCGCCCCCAGAAATGAGAATGCCCAGCCGAAAGGTCATGCATCCTCCTTGTTAATGAGGCCAATGTCCAATCCGGCTCGTTTGAGCAGTTTATAGAACAGGGTGCGGTTGATGGAGGCCATTTCCGCCGCCTTGCGAGCCGAACCGCCAGATTTCTCCAAAAGGCCCAATAGGAAGCGGCGCTCTAGATCTCGTTGATAACTTGTGGCCACAAATTCTACCTGTTTCTTAATGGCCTTCAGGCTGTCGCGATCAGGGGCTATGTAATTGTCCAA
>JBNKOV010001002.1:0-2094 GCA_050294955.1 Holophagae bacterium | reverse complement strand
CCCAAGAATACGGCAGTGGAGTTCAAACCCGAGTTTGATGAGGAGAACTCCCTGGAGGCGCGGAAGGCGCTGCGGATTCAACTTGGCGATAGCTACCTACAGGCCCAGCAAGACATTAAAGAGCTGGACATAAAAATTGTTGAAGCCGAGGAGTACGCTGAATTTTTGGCCAACGAAAGCGCATTTGGGGATGAACCTACCGGGAAATTTCATAAAAGATTAGAAACCGCCGAAAAGCTGGTTGAGGATCTGAAACAGGCCCGTGAAGATAAAGTTCAGGAAATGAAGGATCTGGAGAAAAAAGCTCGTGATAATGGCATCCGAGACCTCAAGCGTTACAAGCCAGCCAGGGAAGACGAGCGCAAATAAACCTGTCCTCCACAATATATCGCTGCATCCATGGAAACGCCTTGTATTCCGGGCCTCTTCGGGTTATGCTTCCAGCCTGCGCTTTATCCGAAATTCGTCTTTTGGCAAGATGAAAACGGGGAGCGGGTTCTCTTCTGAAAATTGAGAGGACCAAACATGGCGTGGTGACATCCCCCCGCTTCGGTATGGCCGACACGCCCACCTTGTTCCTTGGATACAGTTATGTTAGATGTAAAAAAAGATATTATTCAGTTTTTGTCAGGCAAGGAAGATCCCTGCTCAATACAGGGAATCTTAAAAGGTCTCAGGTTTAACCGGGGGGATCGGCAATATTTAAAATCCATGCTTTCCGAACTTGTGCGGGAAGGAAAACTGGTCAAGACTGGGTCTCGCTATTGGGTTCATGATGGCAAAAAAGTTGCCAAACAAATTAAACGAGGTAAAACCCAAAGCAAGAATGAGGTGATTGGAAAACTCAGCGTATCCTCCAGAGGGGTGGGTTTTGTGGAGGCGCCTGGACGAGACTGGCTTATTCCCGGAAAGGACCTCAAAGGCGCCCAGCATGGGGATATTGTGAGAGCGGCTATTGTGGACATTGGAAGCGGCAATCGCAGGTTGGCGGAAGTTGTGGAGATTGTTGAGTTTGGGATCAACACCCTGCTTGGCGTTTTTGAAGTGGGCCGCTGGGGCCGCGCATTTGTCCCTTTTAATAATGTTACCGTGGATCATAGAAACCTGGATACCTTTCCCAAAGACTTAAAAGACGGCATGGTTGGCGTGTGGGAAAGAGGCGAGAACGGCATGTGGGTGTTTCGTGAGATCCTGGGCATGTTGGATGATCCCAAGGTCGATGAACCCATTGCCCTGGCCGAAAACGAAGTGGTGAGTGAGTTTTCTCCAGAAGTACTTGAAGCAGCCGCTCAATTCCCCGAAGATTTTGATTTTCAATTGGGCGATCGTCGAGACTTTAGAGAGGAACTGGTGTTCACCATTGATGGTCCGGACGCCCGAGATTTCGACGATGCGCTCCATTTCAAGCGGTTGGGCCATCAAATGGTTGAGGTGGGCATCCATATCGCGGATGTTTCTGAATTTGTGCCAGAAGGCAGCATTCTCGATGTCTGGGCCGCCGAACAGGCGAACAGCACCTATCTTCCTCACAAGGCTTTTCCCATGTTGCCGGAGATCCTTTCCACCCAATTATGCTCCTTGAAACCTGGCGTGCCCAGATACACCCTCTCGGTTGTCGCTGTTATGAACATGTCTGGAAAGGTTGAGTCGTTTGAGGTATGCAAAGGGCTTATTCAGAGCAGTTATCGACTTACTTATGATCAGGTCGCAACCATTTCCGTGGATCAATGTGAAAGGGCCCGAGAGCAGTTCGCCGAAGTAACCCCGGCTCTGGATCTTGGAATTAAATTGTCCCGCAACATGCGGAAACGGCGCATTAAAGCGGGAAGCCTTGACATGGACCTTGCAGAAGTCAAGATTAAGCTGGACGAGAACTTCGAACTTGAAAAGGTGGAGCTATCCTACCAAAATGACGCCAACCGCATGATTGAGGCGTTTATGGTTCTGGCCAACGAATGCGTGGCCGCCAAATTTGAAGATTTCGGGGTGCCGTTCCGCATTCATGAAGCCCCTGGTTTGAAGAAACTGAAAGAGTTTGCGGACTTCCTCAGCACCTGTGGGATCGATGCGCCTGAATATTTGACTCAGAGTCCG
>JBNKOV010001001.1:0-2097 GCA_050294955.1 Holophagae bacterium | reverse complement strand
ACGCTGCTGATGCGTTTCAAGCCGCCAATCACGCCCAGCGCCTCTTCAATGGGTCGGCTGATGTCGTTTTCCACTTCTTCCGGCGCAGCGCCGGGGTATTCTGTTCTCACGGTAATCGTGGGGTAGGTGAGTTCGGGCATGAGGCTTACGGGGAGCCGTTTAAAGGAGAATGCGCCGAAAACCATGGCGGCTGCAAAGGTCATAAACACCGCAACCGGACGATCCGTTATGAAGTTGGACTTGGGTATTTCCAGTTTCATCTGGCGTTAACCTCAAGATTGGCTTCTGTTGTCTCGGCGGGCGGCGCGTTTTTCTCATCACTGAGGATTTGAATGAGCGCCTTGTCTTTCAGGCCGGTTTGACCGGCTATAATGATTTGATCCCCTTCATTGAGAATGGGGCCTGGCTCTACGTTGAGCTTATCCATAAGCACCGGTTCCACCAGCAGTCGTTCCGCCCGTGTTTGGCCATTGTCGCCGGTTCCCGTTCGAAACACAAAGATCTGGTCGTTATCGTAAACCAGGGCTCGCTTGGGGATGAGCGTGGTGTTTTCATGGGTGGCCAGAACCAGAGAAACATCTACATACATGCCGGGTCTCAGAGGGCCGATTTCATCTACCTTCACCGTTACCTTAACGGTGCCGGTTCCGGGGTCTACCGTGGGCGCAATTCTAAGGATGGAGCCGCTGAACATGCGGTCGCCCATAGCCTGAACGCTGATTCTCGCGGGTTGACCCACGGCAAGGTTTACAAGGTTCTTTTCGGGCAGATAGACCCGGGCGACCAGAGAGTTGAAATCCACGATATTAAAAAGATGCTGGTTAATGTTCACCTGATCGCCCAGCTTCACATTCCGCAGCGTAACCGTGCCTGCAATCGGCGCGGTGATGTGGGTGTAATCCAGCTCTTGCTGCGCTTCACGGAGCTGCAGCTCGGCCTGTTTCAACTCGTAGGACACATCGTTAAACGCCTGTTGCGTAATCAGTTCCTTTTTGAAAAGGTCTTCCTGGCGGGTGTAATCTTTTTTCGCCTTCTCAAGACGGGCCTGGGCCTTTTCCACCTGGATCGTTTGCGTGTCGTTGAGCAGGCGCAGCAGGAGTTGATCCTTTTCAACCCGAGAGCCTTCCTCAACCAACAACTCCACCACGGGGTTGGAGGTTCTGGCGTAAACCTTCACTTCGGCTTCCGCCTCCAAATTGGCTGTAGCGTCGATCACGGCTTCGATGTCGCCTCGTCCGACTTGAATAACTTCAACCGGCACCGCTTCTTCTTTTTTCTCTTCCTTCTTCTTCGACTCCTCTTTCTTCTCACCGAATTTACAGCCGACTGCGGAAATAGCCAGAAGGGCCAACAACAGGTACGTTAAACGCTTGGTCATATTAGATTCCAGTCTCCAGTCAAAATTTTGGCAGAATACAGGCAGGAATGAAATGATATCCCATCCTCTTTAACTACGTATCGGACGCATGCTCAGTTTAGTCAATTTCAAAGAAATCCCAAAAAATAATCCAAAACAGGGCGGATCTTCCAATAGACTAACGTTTCTAGCGATGTTTGGCAAAGTAAACTTCACGAGTCGCGGATGATTCGCCTGGTTTTGGCTCTTGCGGTTCGTCGAATTTTGGGTGACAATCGGGGGGATTGAGAGCGTTGCCGGCTATGTTTCGTGATGGGAGAGATGTTGAATTTAGAATGGGTGTTTCCGTTGGTCCATGTTTTGGCCGTCTTGTTATTAATCCTGGGCGCTCTTCCCACACTGTACCTGACCCTTTTGGGTTTGGCGGGCCTGCTTCCCAGTAGGAGGCCGTCGGATTCTCCCGGCGGGGATCCCTTGCGTATCGCCGTCCTCATCCCAGCCCACAACGAGACCTTGCTGATTGCCGATACCGTAGCGGACGTATTTAAACAGGACTATCCCAAGACCTGCTTTTCGGTAATGACGGTTGCGGACAATTGTACAGACAATACTGCCGAGCTGGCTAGAAACCAGGGTGCTCAAGTGCTTGAAAGGCACAGAGATCCTGGCAAAGGTCAGGCGTTGAACGAAGCCTTTGGCGCACTCTTGGCAGAGCATTGGGACGCCATTCTGGTTGTAGA
>JBNKOV010001000.1:0-2102 GCA_050294955.1 Holophagae bacterium | reverse complement strand
ATCTCCGGGGGCGGCTATTAATTTTGTCACCAAGCAGGGCGCCAACAACCACAGCGGTTCCGTGAGACTGCTCTATGCGGATGAGGATTTTCAGTCGTCTAACAACGATGGCGTTCTCCAGGCGAACGGCGCGCCGCTTCCTGGAAACCGCATCAACGAAACCTTTGAGAAATCTATTGAAATGGGCGGTCCCATTATTAAAGATCGCTTGTGGTACTGGGGCGCCTTTAACCAGAATTCAATCCAGAACACCCTCATAAACGGCCAGGAGGATCGCACGGAACTGCGAAATGTGTCCATGAAAATTCATGGCGACATCACGGCCTCAACTCGATTCAACATGTTCTACACAGAAGGGAACAAAATCAAAAGCGGTCGCGGCGGCGGCTTGGATCGTCCCATAAACACAACCTGGCAGCAAAATGGTCCAACGCCCATTTTGAAGTTGGAGGTGAGCCAACTCATTGGTCAAAGCACAGAGTTGTCCTTGATTTACGGCAGCATCGACTCCGAGTTCACCCTCTCCCCAACCGGAGATCTGGAGACCAATCAAATTGGAAACAATCTGAACACTGGGATTTGGGACAACACCACCTTCTATGATATCGCGACCACTCGCGACACAAAGCAACTTGAAGCCAAGGGCAATACCTTCCTTTCCACCAACACGTTGGGCCATGAACTTCAGTACGGTTTTCGCTATAGCGAAGCCTCTGTCACCTCTCAAACCCATTTCGGTCTAAACAACGCTGTGGCTTTTCATACTGGTCCCGACGGTCAGGGCGGGTTGAACGGTCAGTTCGCCGCGATCTATCGCGAGGGCAACGCAAAAACCGATTTGGAATACCAGGCGGCGACCATCTCAGACACCATAACCTACAACAACTGGACCTTTAAAGTTGGCCTGCGTTATGACCGGCAACAAGGCCAGAACACCGCCTCTTCCGTGAATGCCAATGCTCTGGTTCCCGAGCTCCTGCCCGCTCTGGATTTCGCTGGCGAAAACGCCCCCTTCACATGGGACACCATCGCCCCACGCCTTGGTGCAACCTATGTTTGGGGGGACGACAATCAATACCTCGTTCGGGGAAGCCTGGCTCAATTCTACGAGACGCTGTCAACCCAAGAGGTTAGTTTCACCAACCCGGCCTTCTCACAGAACACCGTGCATCTGTGGCAAGACGCCAATAGCAACAGTCTGGTGGATGATGACGAAATCGGGGCGCAAATTGGCGGTTCCTCTCTTATCAACAGCATCGATCCCAACTTGAATCCGCCCAAAACCGACGAGTTCATGGCTGGTTTCGAATGGTCAGCCAATCCAAAGTTCACCCTGGCCATGGATTATACCTGGCGGCGTAGGACTGATGTGCTCTGGAATCCGCTCTCGGGTGGCATCACAAGCGATGACTATCGCCAGCTCGATCCTATTACCACTATTGACCCCTTCACCGGTGAACAGGTTCAAATTACGGACGTTTACGTGCTCACGGAGGAAGGCGCAGCCAAAAATCCAACCCGCGCTCGGGTTCTGAGCAACAGAGCGGATTACTCGGAAATCTATCAGGGCATTGAACTTTCAGCCACAAAACGCCTCTCTAACCGCTGGATGATGCGTGCAAACGTCACCTTCTCAGACTGGACAAGAGAGGTTGGCGAAGGGGCGATTCAAAACCCCAGCGCCTTTGCGGATGGCAGAAACGAGGACGGCGGCCTGGTGGGCATTCAATCGACAGGCTCCGGAAACCGGGGCGGCGTTTTCTATGGAAGCGCACGCTGGAGCGGCAATATCAACGGCCTCTATCAGTTGCCCTGGGATCTCACCGTTGCAGGCAATCTTACCTTCAGGGAAGGCTACGCCTGGCCGGTTGGCCACGTGACGTCTATTACGGATGACGACGGATTCTTCAACCGCACGCCTGGGTTTGCAGCAGCCGGTTCAACAGCCTTCACCTATCAGAATTTCGACGCCAAACGCGGCGATAATCTGACTACCATGGATCTGAAATTAACCAAGTCCTTCCATTTGGGCGGACGCACCAAAGTGGAGCTTGCAGCCGAAGTGTTTAATCTCTTCAATGAGAACACCCTGTTGCAGGTGA
>JBNKOV010000999.1:0-2105 GCA_050294955.1 Holophagae bacterium | reverse complement strand
GAACAGGTTACCTCTACGGATCGCCTGCTGATCCCCTTCACCTTCCTGTTCACCACCCAGCCCCTGTTTGACACCATGGCTGTTACCCGAGCAAGAGCGCACGCCATTACGCCCGAACCGGAAATTGTATTTGCCGCCGTGGGTTCAGCTCAGGTAGACGCCTTCTTCCAGTTCCTGGACACCTTCTTCCCGGGCGCTTCCAGCTTCCCTCACGAGTCCATTGGCGCGATAATGCAGGGAACCATTTCAGCCCCCAATTACATCTCCCATCCAGTGGCCGGCTCCTTCCAAGGCTCTGGTGAGAATTTGCAGCAGTTGGGCTCCAATGACTTAAACTTCATGCTGTCCCTTCCTCCAGGCGACGGCCCCTTCCCCACCATGATCTTCCAACACGGGATCACCTCTCGTAAAGAATTCATGCTGGGCGTAGCCAACGGCCTGAACGCCAATGGCATTGCAGTTATCGGCATCGATCTGGTGCTGCACGGCGACCGCGTTGGCGATTTCTACAACAACGAAACGGGTCAACCCGGACCAGACGGAGAATTGGATTCCGACGGCACTGGCTTCATCAACCTGCTCAACCTGTTGGTCTCCAGAGACAACATCCGTCAGTCGGTTGCCGATTTGTTCATGATCACTCACATGATCACCTCAGGCGCCACCGATTTCGACGGCGACGGCGTACCCACCCTGTCTCCAGTTGGAACCACCTTCCTGGGCATGTCCCTGGGCTCCATTGTTGGCACGCCTTTCGTGACCATGGAACCCAATGTAAAACACGCCACCCTGAACGTTGGCGGCGCGCGAGTGCCCTACCTGTTGCAGAACTCCGACAGCTTTGGTCCCATCATCGACGCTGGCCTGGCTGGCGTGGGCTTGACCAAGGGTTCCGCGCTGTACGACATCTACTTCCTGTTCGCACAGACCATTGTAGATGACGCCGACGCATTCAACTACGCGCCTCACACTTTTAGCGGCGCTCTGGCCGGCGGCGTGGGAACCGACGTTCTCATTCAGGAAATGATCGGCGACTCCGTAGTGCCCAACTCAGCTACCGAAGATCAGGCTCGCGCCATGGGCATCGCTCAGGTTGACGCGACCGCCGCCATCAGCGGACTGGAACAGGTTTCCTCTCCCTATCAGGGCAACGGTCTCTTCCAGTTTGACGGTGATCACGGCGCATTGATTCTGCCTACTCAAGGTCCAACCGCAGCCATTCAAACCCAGAGTTTGACCTTCCTGGCTACGGCCCTTGGCGGCAGCCCAACCGTCATCAATCCCTTTAATCCGCCCCTCAAAAAAGGGGTGGTTCCTGCTACTGCCGGATGGCATGGTCCCATTTGGAACATCGATCCTGCAAAACTCGTGGTGCTCCCCAGATAACGGGAACCCTATCGAACGATCTAAAAGGAGCGACCCGGTTCGCTCCTTTTTTTATGTCCACAAAAATTGACCTCCACATCAATTTTTAATAGCGCAAAATGGCAATGTTGTTATAATGGTGCGGCCACAAACAAAGTGGCCGGCGCCCTACCAAACAGGGCGAAAAGGAGCGATCTATGATGAAAAGATTCACAATCCTGGCTTTTGTAGCCGTAGCCTTAACAACCCCAGCACTTTTGGCAGGAGACCCCGCCGCAGGAAAAGCACTCTACGCTGTCTGCGCAACCTGTCACGGCCAAAAGGGCGAGGGCATGAAAGCAGTTAACGGCCCGGCTATTGCTGGTCAGGAAGAATGGTATCTCGTTCGCCAGCTCAAAAACTTCAAGGCAGGCGTCCGGGGCGCAGACCCCAAGGATGTCTTCGGCATGCAAATGCGACCCATGGCCATGACTCTGGCCAACGACAAAGCCATTGAGGATGTTGCTGCTTATATCAGTTCCCTCACCCCCATTAAGCCCAAGGACACCCTCGGCGGAAACGCGGCAAAAGGCAAGGCCCTCTTTACCATCTGCTCTACCTGTCACGGACCTAAAGGCGAAGGCATGCAGGCCATGGGCGGTCCCAAGGTTTACATTCAGCAGGACTGGTATCTGGAGCGTCAGCTCAAAAACTTCAAGGCGGGTATCCGTGGAACCAATCCCAAGGATACGTTCGGCATG
>JBNKOV010000998.1:0-2107 GCA_050294955.1 Holophagae bacterium | reverse complement strand
GAAGTGCTCATTCCGCATATGGACCTGATCATTCAGCTCAAAGAAGCCCAGGAACGCCGAGAGAAGATTCTGCACCAGAACAACAAATAGCTGTTTTCCCATCACTTATACGTGTATTAGGTCCAGACTTATTTCCAAATGCATGGACGGATTGTCCGGCTATTAGAGGCAGCCCGCTCCTTCTCGTTGCTGTCTAAAACCAAGGAGACCCTCCATGACCCAGCCCACGCCCCTTTTGCCCATCACAATCTATGGCCCATTGAATAAGCACGATGCGGTATTTCTTGTGAGGCCTTTTGGGAACCGCCTGAGAATGGGAGCCTTGGCGGTGCGGCCTGGTGGTAAGGTTAAATACAAAAAAAAGGGCTCGGAAAAAGCCAGAAAGCTTGTATTCATTACAGATTCACCCTTTAAAGAGGAAAGGTGCGACTTGGGGGTACCTATAAGGTTAAGAAAAGCGGTTATCCCAAGACCAGCTACTATTTCGTTTATGGACTGCCCAATATTGTGTATAAAATGGTGGTGCATGACCAAGGCGTCTCAAAAGTTATTTTCAACTGGAACTCAACCTCTAAACTTCTCTCTGTGTTCCAGGAAATGAAGAGGGGCCACCGGGTGTTTTTTCTCAGGAAAGAACACTTCGACAAAACCGAGTACACGGGAACCATTATCCTTACAGTATATTTTGAAGGCCAGTTCTTTACCGAGTTGAAAATACCCGCAGGGGAGCCCTATGCCTACTGGTCTCCACCCATTGCCGGACGCTTCGTGATTGGGGCCTCCAAAAAACAGCGCTACATGGGCAGCATGGAAGAAGATCTAGGCAGTGAAGAGGGCGATCTGGAAGTGGTGCCGCCATGATGGTCGGTTAGGATCCGTTTTTCAAAAGGGATCCCCACTCATGAACCAGATTGGGATTTTGCTGTAGGGCCTGGTTTAATTGGTCCGCAGCTTTGGCGTCTGACTTCCCCGCCAGGGAATTTTCAAGGACGCCCAAACCAGCCTTTGCCGCCAAGGCTTCCGGTCGGTATAGCCAGGGCTCCAACTGTGTTTTCAGATCCGAGACATGGTCGAAAAAGCCTTTATCCGCTCTGGTTCCCAGATAGGCCCCATAACTCAAGCACCATCGCACATCCGCCAGTTGAACCGCCAGGGTTTTGCCATCGGAAGCCCGCGCCCGATCCAGGGACTCTCTCCCCTGCTCAAATGGCCTTTTAGGGTCCTGACCCTGTTGGTGTTGGCCAAGGGCTTTCAGGGTAAAAAATCGGGCCATGCCGCGATGACCCTCTGTGTGGCTGGGATTGAAATCCAGAATTTGCTGAAATGCGTCTCTGGCCTTGGCTAGCGGTTCTTGAGCAGAGGCCCCGTTTTGCAGCTCCCGTTCTCCCAGCATAAGGAAGGCGCTGCCCAAAACAATCAATGCATTTTGATCTTTACCAGATTCAAGGGTTTGACGACACAAGGCAATGGCGTTTTCAAGATCCCCGCCAGGACTCAAGCCTTCTCTTACCTTCAATTTCCCCCGAAAATAGAGGGTGGCCGCCTTGTAGTAGGTCAACCTGGAATGGCCCGGAAACTGATCCAGCCCGGACTCGTAGATTTCGAGGGCTTTTGAGAAGGAGTCATGGGGCGAACCCCCGTACTCCCAGTCAAAAAGCGCTCGGCAATGATAAGCCCAGCCCTCAGCCATAATGGGTTGAACAATCCTCGGATTGAGGACCCTGCATTGCCCGAAAGCAGCCAACGCCCTATCCATTACCGCACCATCCAATCGTCCCTGATATACCGAGCTGCCACCCAAGGCCATATTGCGCAATACCCTGCCTAACTGATAGTTATACGCAATGTGGTTGGGATTGAGGTCAACCGCTTTTTCCAGATAGGCCGCAGCCTCCTTCAGAAGCGCCATGCCGGAATGCCCGACACAATCCGCCATATCGGATAGAGAATAAAGGGTGGTCGCCAAATTGTAGAGCGCATCGGCTCCGTGGGGTTTTAGGGCCAGAATCTGCCTGGACGCTTCAAGGGAAGCCTCAAAAGCCGCGCAGGCGTTCTCACCCATTCGGGTCAAGCCAGCGGCTTTGGTTTTCCAGGCCGAGGCCAAATA
>JBNKOV010000997.1:0-2109 GCA_050294955.1 Holophagae bacterium | reverse complement strand
AAGACGAGGCCAAACATAATCGCGCTGGCTATGAAACCAGAGATCTGGGACCAGGGCCAGTATGGTTCAAAAGCTAACGCCATGAACTGCCTCCAAAGGCCCGGCGGTCCCGTTCAAATGCCATCACCCCCAGGGCCAGAGTAAGAAACAGGAAAGACATGGGACTGGAACGATCCTGAGAGACAGGCCTCAAATCATCCAAATTCCCAAAGGAGCCGGAACGACGCCAGGTGTTGCCTTCCCCTTTGTGAAGGGCAATTCGATTGTCTTCAGGTTCCTCATCGCCTACCGTTGTAGTATAAAGCGGTTCCAGCGGCCGTTCCTGAAGAAGAAAACGCAAAGCGTTGAAGAATAATGTAGTTTGCACTGGCCCCTCCTCACCATCCAGGAGACCCGGTATCCAAATAGCATTGCTTTCCCATCCCATTGCGACACGGGTCTTATTATCCTCGTCCTTGAGGATTGGCGCCCATGGCGCAGAAGGGGAACAACTGCCCAAAGGCTCTTCCGCCAAAGCGTCAAAATTAAGATCCATTAAGAGGGGATGACCCTCCAAAAAATAGCCCAGTTCTTTTTTAACAGGCGCTGCCCCCCCACCAATTACCAATGTAGGGACTGTGTCATGAAGGTCAGTTGGGTCGTCGGTGATCCGGATATGAGGGCGAAACGCTGTTTGCTCCCCCAACTCATACGCCAGCCGGTGTGGTTTCGCCCGCCAATCCACTCTCAGCTCCTCTGAAGGAGGAATGCGAATAATGGCCTGATCGTCATGAATATAGGCTCCGCCCGGCTCTATGGCAATTGTATGGAAGCCAGATCCAGCGGGAGAAAAACTGGGATAGGCCTTCCCATTTTCCTGCCATACAACGGGATCGTCTATAAGGATGTTGCCTCCGCCATCGAGAATGGTTAGCCTGGTTGCTGGCGCAGGACCAAAAGAGGTCAACTCAAGCCGAATGGCGCTCACCAAACCAGTGAGAGGATTTCTGACTGGCTCTATTCTAGTAATGCCCGTATTTTGCACCATTTTGGAAATATCCAACCAGACAACTGTCAAGTTTTTGAACTCGCCAACCCAGGAGGGGGCGGGTTGATCGGTAATCACCAGGGCATGACTGAAATCCTTGGCCATTGGACCAGAGAGCGCGCCGTGAACCAGGTTGAGATTGGTTCCCTGGAACCCGCTTTTCAAAACGCCCAATTGGTTGAAAGCTGCGGTCACATCTTCCGAATCCGAAATATGTTTCAGGGAATAATCAAAGGTAGAAAGGCGCAGCGAAAGGTCCAAACTGCTTTGCTTGAAAAGCTTAGCCAATACTAATGTGGTCACCTTTTTAGCCTGTTCCATGGCCGTAGAACCGTCTTCAAAACGGGTGGACATGCTGGCGGATGTATCCACCAAGGCCCAGACATGGAGCCTGGTTTCCAACTTGGAGTTCAGGGGCTGATCCGTTAAAAACAAAGCTGCAATAAACAGCGCCAATGCCAGTATTCGAAAATAGAATGGCTTTGAAAGCATAGGATTGGACAAGCGTAATTTGGACTTACTGTTGGTTGGAGGCGGCACCTGGTCAAAAAAAGAAAAAGATGAAATCTTGCGCAGAATCCCTCGCGGTTTGGCCATATGAACAGCAATCATTCCAAGGGTTAAAGCTCCAGTAATCCACCACATGATTACGACTCCCTCATGAACATGCGCTGCAGGAGCCTGTCTGATAAAAACCGTTTTCGAAAGAATTCAGAGGCAGAAGCAGCAGAATCCTCTGGCCATCGCCATTGAGTGAAATCACATGCCGTTTGGGAAACCTGCTCTCGGAAATACCCTTTATGGACGCGGATTTTTTCAGCGACCCCGTTCAGTTGGGAATCCGTTATGTCGTATAAACGATCTGATTCCCCGGAATCGGGACCAACCAAACGTCTTTCTCCTACTCCCAACAGCGCGCGCTCCATGGGCCATGCATCCAAATCCGCCACAATAAGCCAACGCAACCCCGCCTGTGCATAAGACATGGTGCGGGCCAGCTTTCGCCCATTGGCCTTCATCTCAAAGTAGAGATCGGAAATCACCACCCAAATGGAGGCCGGAGGCAGATAGCGGTCCAAGGG
>JBNKOV010000996.1:0-2110 GCA_050294955.1 Holophagae bacterium | reverse complement strand
TACATAATGTAGGGTGCATACCCACACCTCTTGAGAGGGCTCTTCGATATTGCCTTGATCTCCCCTCCAAATGAAGTCAAACACAGAAAAATCAAATCCATGGGGGCGAGGGGTCATAGCCACTAGAAGATTCTGGTTATATTTGATGATTTGGGTTGGGTGTACTTTTGGATTTTCCCAAGATGATGCGATCCATATCACTCTGCTTCAAGTGAATGATGTTTATGAAATGGCGCCCATTTCCGGTCAGGGCGGTCTTGCCCGAGTAGCTTCCTTAAAGAAGCAATTGCTGAAAGAGAATCCCAATACATTCGCCTTTCTCGCAGGCGATCTAGTCAGTCCTTCCGCTATTGGCCTTGCTAAAATAGATGGAGAACGCATTGCGGGTAAGCAAATGATTGAGTCCATCAACCCCTTCTTGGACTTTATGACTTTTGGCAACCATGAGTTCGATATCAAGGAAGACCAGCTCAAGGCAAGGATTGCGGAATCCAAGTTCAAGTGGATCTCTAGCAACGTTTTCCAAAAAAATGGAACCCCTTTTGAAGGCGTCGCTTCCAATGCAGTCTTTGAGGCTCGGACCGGCTCGAATAGCGTGCGGGTTGGTGTTTTTTCGGTAACCATCAATAGCGCCGGGGCTGAATGGGTCACCTATGATATGGACTTGGAAAAAGTGGTCAGAGACCAGATCGCCATTCTCAAACAGGAAAAGAAAGCGGACATTATTATCGGGCTTACCCATTTGGATTACCCCAGAGATGTGGCGCTGGCGGAGTCTATTCCAGAAATTGACTTGATCATGGGCGGTCATGAACACGAAAACATGCAACTCTATAGAGGTCTCGACTTTACTCCTGTTTACAAAGCAGACGCCAACGCTCGGACTGCTTACATCCATCGACTTACCTGGCGGTCAGGAAAGCTTGAAATTGCTTCGCAACTTCGAGTAATTGACAGCTCCCTTCCCGATGATCCAGAAACAGCGATTATCGTTAAAAAATGGCTGGATATCGCAACCGAAAGTTTTAGAAAAGAAGGCATTGATATTGGCGCTAGGGTGGCCATACCAACAGAGAATCTTGATGGTCGCGAATCTACTATCCGCAATGAACCGAGTCTGCTTACCGATATTCTGGCCCAAGGCATGGTAGATATCAGCGGAGCCCAGGCCGCCATTTTTAATGGTGGCTCCATTCGTATCGACGATCAAATCCTGGCGGGGCAAGCCATCTCAGAGTACGATGTATTGCGGATTCTCCCCTTTGGCGGTCAAGTAGCTCTTATGAACATGAAAGGGGATCTGCTCAAGAAAACCCTAAACCAGGGGCTTGCCAACAAGGGAAAAGGCGGATATCTCCAGTGGGCGAATATTACCCACGAAGATAGTCAATGGCGGCTGCAGGGCAAGCTCATTGAAGACGAAAAATCTTATAAGATCGCTCTAACCGATTTTCTTACTACGGGAAAGGAAGAGGGCCTGGAATACTTGAAACCGCCTGGGCCAGGCCTTGAAATACTCAATAAAAAAGCTGGTGATATTCGCAAGGCGCTCAGTGATCGATTGAAAAAGGAATATCCCTGAGGTCCTGCATTCAGATTTCTTTGGCTTCTCAATGGGTTATTGTGTAAGATCTGCTCCTAACCGGGGAGGTGGGGCATGAATGAAGCAAAAGTCATTTTAAAGGCCAAAAGGGCAGATATCCTACTCAGTTACCGGCATCCATGGGTTTTCTCTAAAGGGTTGGCTGGAAAATTGGATGTTCCAGCGGGAACTCAGGTCAGGGTGGTGGCGCAAAACGGGAAACACCTGGGGTGGGGTTTTTACCATCCTCGCAATCCCATTGCCATTCGTATGGTGAGTTTTGGAAAAGACGCCCTGGACGATGCCGCCTGGCGGGCGAAAATTGAAGCAGTATACAAAATGAGGCGTGCAGTTTTGCCAGAGCATCGCAAGAACTTTCGCTTGATTCACGGTGAAAACGACGGCTTCCCTGGTTTGACGGTTGATGTATTTAACAAGCTGATTTGCATGCAGGTTACTTCTTCGGGTTTTGAAGGCATGAAACAGATGTTGGCCGAACATATGGCTAAAATTTGCGGAGCCGAAGCT
>JBNKOV010000995.1:0-2113 GCA_050294955.1 Holophagae bacterium | reverse complement strand
TTGCCTTCTTAGCACATGCGGAACTCATAAAATCATGCGATGCTCCAGAATCAAATAATATGACGATAGGACGCTCATTTAAGAAGAACGTACCAGCAAGCACTTCTTCTCCCGTGGGAATCCCATCCACGATGGTGTAGTTGATGCGACCAGTCCGCGGTGCTAGGCCCCTCTGCTGCCCCTATGCTGGTTCACCCCAATAGCTGGAACACGAGGTGCATTGCCCAGCCTGGGCTGACGACAGTCTTTGGCGAAGTGGCCGATTTTCCCGCAATTGTAGCATGGGTAACCGGCAGGCATAGACTGCTGTGGTGGCCTGACTGCCAACTGCTGGTGTTGCTGTTGTGCTGGTGTTGCATGGTTGTACTGCTGCTGCTGCTGTGGCTGTTGCTGTGGGCGATTGCCCCAGAACTACGGCGGAGGGCGGCGCGGCTGTCCCGCAGGTGGGGTGTAGATCATGCGGTACTTCGGGGGAGCACTGCTAGAACCGCCTCCGGAGGGTCCTGACACTACCCTCTTCCTTTTCTTCTCTTCGGCCGCTTCACAGGCCTTCATGGTGCCCTCTTGGTCAATAGAAGCACTTGCTAGCTCATTGTATGACAGGTTCTGGGAGAGAATCAGACGATCCTACAACTGGATGGTGAGCCCCTTGCGAAAGAGTTCGGCTTTCTTTGCATCGGTATCCACATGGTGACTCCCGTACTGTGCCAGATTGTTGAATTCCTGAATGTACTCATAGACAGAGCGGCTTCCCTGACGCAGATCCAGAAACTCTGCAAGCTTGCGGCGCATAGTGCCCGCTGACAGGTGGTGGCCACGGAAAGCGGTGCGGAACTCGCCCCATGGCACATGGTGATCTGCTGGAAGTGCGGCTGTGTATGATACTCACCAGGCCCCTGCTGGACCTTTGGGCTGCTGAGCAGCATATAGAGTCTTTTGATACTCTGTACAGTGAAGTAGTTCAAACTTGGACTCTTTGGTGCAGAGCCAGCTATCTACCTCTAAGGGGTCGGTCGCATCGGCAAAGACTGGCGGGTGAGTTGCCAGAAAGTCCGAGTACGAAGAATCCATTTCTTGGTGTTGGGGTTGCTGGCGCTCGGCCCCACGACGCTCATCATTCTCAATCAGCCTCCTCATCAGGTCATTCTGTGTGGCTAGTAGTTGCTCCAGGCTGACAGGTGGTGGAGGTGGGGCACCGCCATGTGGGACTTGGCCACGCCCACGTCCGACGGATCCTTCGGGGATGTTGAGGATAGAGTCCTCGGAAGTCCTTGTACGCACCATCTGTCATATTGAGCTTTGCATCATTAGATATTTGCATACGTCCAGTAGATTATGATGTAAGCTTTGCGTAAGGTAAATACAACGCAAAAGAGTGACAATTGTATTTACAAAAGGTAAACATCCATTTATTCATAAACTTGGTTATCATACAAAGTGCTACATCAACAGTACATGTCATTTGTACAAGTGGTCAAAATGGAACCCACCTATCAAAAACAAAATGGACACAAGAATCTTGTTCTCACGTCGCGGGTTACATCCGAGGTTACAAGCTATCAAGCTACTTGCTAGCCTAACCCAATCCACTCAAAATTTTGTCTCCTCGCATCCTACATCGATGAGACCTAGTCCTCATCAACGCCCGACATGGCATCGATCTCCTCGGGGTCGGCAGGCTCAGGTGGTGCCTGCACCTGAAGCTCCAATAGCTGTTGCTCAAGGTTGGCGATCGTCTCTACCCTCTCCTCAAGCTCAGCATCCTGCGCCTCCACATGGTGCTCAAGGTGGACAATCCCATGGGTACGGATCTCCACCTCCTCCCGGGTAATGTCGAGCAGCAAACGGGTGTGGTTCCATCCATGCTCGGCGTTACCAAGGCGACGGTAAACCTCCTTCAGCTCGCGGTCCTGCTCTGAAGGTGGACGTACACCGCTGCGGAGAATGGCATTCTCATGCCTCAGCCTCTCGATCTCACCGGTGGCGGCAGTGGCACTCTCCTTGTACGCCATCAGACGCGTACGCTGCTGCATGCCTGTCCTGGCGGTGTTGTGCTGCAGGTTGAACAGGTATTGTGCGTACTTGGCCAACGAAGTCATCCCGGTGTGGAAGT
>JBNKOV010000994.1:0-2120 GCA_050294955.1 Holophagae bacterium | reverse complement strand
GTGTAGCAGGCGAATTGCCGTCAAAAGCCCAGTCCAATTTATCCATGGTGCTTTCCAGCGCCCGAAGGTTGGGCAATCTGGTCAACGACATCTTGGATTTTTCAAAACTGAAGCATCACAGCCTGGAATTACACTGCCGTCCAGTGGACATGCACGCCCTCACCGACGTGGTGCTTACTTTATGCAAACCCCTTGCAGACAAAAAAGAAGTAAACCTGTTTAACCAGATTTCCCTCGATACGCCACCGGCTAACGGCGACGAAAATCGCCTCCAGCAAATTATGTATAATCTCGTGGACAACGCCGTTAAATTCACCCATGAAGGCCGTATAGAAGTCACGGCAGTCGAAGAAAAAGGCAATCTCATTATTCGCGTAAGCGATACGGGCATTGGCATTCCCAAAGAGTACTTCGGCGTTATTTTCGAGTCGTTTGAACAGGCGGAAAGCTCCATTCACAAGTCCCATCGAGGCGCCGGTTTAGGCCTTGCCATCACCAAGCAGTTGGTGGAGTTGCATCACGGCCGGATTTGGGTTGAATCCACCCAGGGCGAAGGCTCCACATTTTCCTTCACCATCCCGGTTTCCGACGGAGACATCACCTCCGCCGAACATGGTCCGGACCGCGTGTCTCGAACCGCCAGAAGAGATCTGTCGGTGCTTCCTGAAAAGGCTGTGCAGACCAACGTCGGCAGCGGCGTCACCATCCTCATTGTCGATGATGAACCGGTGAATCGCCAGGTTTTAGAAGATCAATTGTCCATGTACGACTATAAGCTGATCCATGCTGAAAGCGGTGATGAGGCCCTGCGGATCGTAGAAGCATCGCCGCCCGCTCTGGTTTTATTAGACATCATGATGCCTAAAATGTCTGGATATGAAGTCTGCCGCATTATTAGGGAACAGCACCCCATGCAAGATCTTCCCATCATTTTTCTCACCGCAAAGGACCGGCCTACCGACCTTGTCATGGGATTTGAACTGGGCGCCAACGACTACCTCACCAAGCCCGTGTCCAAACGTGAGCTTATTTCTCGGGTAAAAACCCACCTGGAGTTGGCCAACATCAATCAAACCCTTGAAAAGAAGGTGAGAGAAAGAACCCAGGCTCTCCAGGCCAGAAACCGGGAATTGGAGACCCTGGACGATATCGTGAAGGCCATCAACCGGGAAATAGAACTGAAAGATGTCATGAAAACCCTTCTGCACCAAGGGCTCGCCTTGTTCCCTCATGCGGCTAAGGGCATCGTCTTTATATGGAATGAACTGCGCAAAGGCTTCGAAATCGTTGCGACGGCTGGCACTATCTGGGAGCATGTGAAAGAGGTCACCTTCACCTACGATGAAATTGTAGAACGCTATACCCGAAATTCCGAGGAGAAGGACCAGGGCGTCTATCTTATTCCCAATCCTCAACAGGAGCCAGTCTCCCAAAAATTCAAGGATTTTCCCACACCCAAATCCATGTTGGCCATGGGCGTTGCCATTAAAGAAAAGTATGTGGGCTTCATGGTTTTGATGAACCTGAAAGATGATAATGTTTTTGATCAAAGCGACGTTCGCAGGTTGCGCCGTTTCAGGGAGCATGCCATTACAGCCGTGGTGAAGGCTGGAATTTTAAGCGAGCTTCAGGTTACCAATGAAGAGTTGAGGAACACTCAGGGTCAGTTGATTATGCAAGAAAAAATGGCCTCTATTGGCATATTGACCGCCGGCATTGCCCATGAGATAAAGAATCCGTTGAATTTTATCAATAACTTCTCAGAGCTATGCGTTGAACTAACTGGAGAGCTTAAGGAAGAGTGGGATGTTCTGCGCAAAGGTCCGTCCGAGGAGACCCTTGCTGAACTTCAAGAGGTTGTGGAAAGCCTGGAGGCCAATGTGAAGGTGATTCACGAGCATGGCACCAGAGCCAACAATATTGTTCAAAGTATGATGGGCCTGTCCCAGGAAAAGCCCGGAGATCGTCAGAGCGTGGATTTAAACCAGTTGGTAGATGAGCACGCCAACCTGGCTTATCACGGGCGCAGGCTAAAAAATATTCAACCCTCCGTCCAGATGAAAAAAGATTTAGATGAGAAGGTCAACGACCTTGAAGTTGTGCCCTCCAGCCTGGGCCGG
>JBNKOV010000993.1:0-2121 GCA_050294955.1 Holophagae bacterium | reverse complement strand
AACATAGGTGTTCAAAACACCGTCAGCCAACTGACGCTCCGCTTGGGTAGCGGCGTTGTCGTACTGAATGCGGCGATCATTGAGGATCAGGTAGTTGAAGGCAAAGTCTACGGTCCATTTGTCAAGAACCTTGCGGAACCCGAGGTTGATCAACTCCCGGTCGTTGGTGGGCAACAGGTAGCTGATGGTTTCGTCGGGAACGGGCGTCTCGTCAAACGTGGCGCCGAACCAGAGATCCCAGGAATCGTTGACGTCGAATTCAATACCGAAGTTGAGACGGGTAGCGTCTTCCCAATCGAGCTGACGGCCCGCGCTCTGAACTACCTGGCCAAGGCCGGGCGCAACGATAATGGGTTGATCGTAGTTGAACTGAAGCCGCTCGATAGAACTCCAACCAGTGCGGATATAGCCAACTTCCAAAGCCATGCGCTCGGTTGCCTGCCAGTTGAAGCCAATGCTCAACATGCTGGGCAGGTCGATGGGCTCGCCGTCCACGTTGGTGTCTACAAACCAGGTGGAAGGCACGCTGGCGGTAGGTTTGGTGAAGCGGGCGGTGGCGTCTTTTATTTCTTGCTCTACTTCACTTACGTAGCTCACGCCGAAGGACCAACGGTCGGAAGGCTTGTAGTGAATGGAAGCGTTGTAACCATAACCCCATGCGTTGCCTTCCAATTTCTGGACGGCGTCGTAGCGGTTGGTGGTGGTGTTGTTATGAGGCTCCGCCAACAGCACGGTGGCGTCGATAGCGCTTTCCAGGGAAACATCGAACCACATGGCCGAGATCCCAAAGGAAAGAGAAACCATGTCGTTTACCTTATAGGCCACGTTGGCCGCAAAGGAGACACTCTCGATGAGGGTGTTGATGTTGCTGTAACGACCGGGCCAGTCGGGATCAAACTCAGTGCCAAGGCCAAAGCGAGAATAAACAGCGCCGCCTAGCCAGAGCTTGTCATTCATCTGCCGGGTATAGTAAATATGCGGGGGAGTGAACACGTTGTCTGCATAATCGTGGTTCTCGGTAACCAGGGGATCGTAAAGGGTGTCCCGTGTTGCGAACTTCCCGAAGGGAATAATGATAGTGGCGCCGCCCATAAAATGCGTGCCTTCCAATTGGGTAATGCCCGCGGGGTTGAAAAACAAGGCGGAGGGATCATCCGCGCTTCCAGTCAAGCCGCCCAGGCCGTTGCCCCTGGCGCTGCCTTCATAAAGAGCGAAACCCGCGCCAAACAGGGTGGATGGGATCAGGAGCATCGTGACCATGACGATACCATATATTGCGCAATTTTTTCTCATCTTACCTCCAAACTCATCCATGAATGATCGTAAAAAAACATATCAAACCTTTATTTAACCACTAACGGGCTGGAAATGACAGGATTACTTTTACCACAAAGTAAGAAAAAGGAAAACAGCAATGATGGGTTTTCGGGATTTTTTTCAGACGTCATGATGTCAGTCCAAACCGGTCTTAGGGCAATAGAGGAGTATAAAGACAAGAACCCGCGACGGGCGCGGGTTCTATACAGGGAATAACCATATCCAAAACAGAAGGTTCCGCTACGCTTCCGCAAGGGGTGGCTGGTCGCCCAGCACCATGCCCTTGGGGGAGGTGGGTTTCTTCTTGCCGTCATCCTCGTCGATAGATGCATGCGACTCGGATTGGAGATTGGGATCTACGGTGGTAACTTCCTGCTCACTGAGAATTTGTCGAATCTGCCAATCGTGCAGGGTTTCGATCTCCAGCAGTTTGTCAGCCATGGAAGATACAATATGGCGATTTTCGGTGATGATCTGACGCGCCCGGCGATCCGCTTCTTCAATGAACCGCTTTATTTCGGAGTCAATCAGTTGGGCTGTTTTCTCAGAAGTGTGCTCACTGCGTTGGTAATCGCGGCCCAGGAAGGGCTGTTCGGAGCTGGCTCTGAGCGATACAGGCCCAACGGCCTCGCTCATGCCCAGATCACATACCATTTGACGGGCCGTGTTGGTGGCGACCTCGATGTCATTCCGCGCGCCGGAGGTCATTTCATCAAAGAAAAGCTCTTCGGCAATCCTACCGCCCATGAGAATGGCCAGTCGGTTTTTCAAATAAGTTTTTGAGTAGCTGTGACGATCATCGAT
>JBNKOV010000992.1:0-2127 GCA_050294955.1 Holophagae bacterium | reverse complement strand
TACGCAGTTTTTCGACCGAATTGGATAAAGAGAAAGCGTCCCTTATTGGGGGAACCATTTTTGGCACTATCACCAATGTTATTGTGGTATGCACCAATCCCTGCTGAATATATGACTGGATTCTCTCGTCCAGGGATTTCCGTTAAGCTGCATCATTTTTTTTTCTGCGCTTTGTTGATTTGTGGCGGCATGGCGCTTGGAGGCAGTGAGCGCCAAACACCCCTTAACTTCAGGTTCGATCATTTTACTTCGGCGATGGGCCTCTCCCACAATGATGTGGGGTGTGTCTATCAGGATCAATCCGGTGTTTTGTGGATTGGAACCGAAGACGGCTTGAGCTGGTTTAATGGGTATGATTTCAAAAATATGGTCTATGAGCCATCCAATTCAAACTCACTTTCCTCAAGCTATGTGGCGGCAATTACGGAAGATAACTTGGGAAGGCTCTGGATAGGAACAGGAAATGGTTTAAACCTGTGGGATGAGGAGAAAGGACATTTCACCCGGTTTCCCATTGAGGATTCAGGAGGTCAGCCCTGGGGTTCGCTCTCTGCGGTCCTGGCAAAAAAGGATGGTCAGATTTGGGTGGGAACCGCGAAAGGCCTATTGTCCTTTGACGGCGACCGGTTTCACAGGATCCAATTTGGTTTGGAGCCAGCTTTGGACCAGACTGCAATCAATGTATTATACGAAGATCGTCAGGGGCGAATGTGGGTTGGGACCGAAAAAGGTTTAATCCTCTATGGTATTGAACCTAAATTGTTTAATGAGGGACGAGGCCTTCGAGCCACTATCGTGACCGCGTTGTTTGAGGACAGCCATGGCCTGCTTTGGGTTGGAACACGTCAGGGCTTGTTTTTATATGATTCTGAAAACCAACGTTTTAAAGCTTCTCAACTCCAATCAGATGACCGCAACAGTCTGTCAACCAACAATATAACGGATATCTTAGAAGATGAGCAGGGCCGTCTTTGGGTTACAACCAGATGGGGAGGGCTGGCGATTTTTGACCAATCGCGGGAGCGCATAACCAGACTTTCTCGTCGAAGGGATCTTCCCAACGGGCTCTCTGACAATGAGTTGCGTTGCTTGTACATGGACGCCTCAGGAGTGATCTGGGTAGGTACAGTGAACAATGGCTTGGAAAAGCATTTTCCAGGAACCGAGTTTTTTAGGCGCCATGAGTCTATGGAAGACAATCCAAAGCCGGTCATGTCCGTTTTGGAAGATAAACGAGGAACCATCTGGTACGGCACCTATGGCAATGGTCTTTTTGCCTGGACTCCGGAAACAGGCGGCATTCAACATTTTCGTCATAAAGATGGAGATCCAAAAGGATTACAAGACAATTGGGTCTGGTTTATTCACCAAGATGAAACGGGCCGGTTTTGGGTTGGCACAGCAGGGGGTTTACATCTCTTTAGTCCTGAAATGAAGCGATTGGCGTTGTTTACTCAAAATGAGAACCAAGACCAGTTCCTAAGCCATGACAATGTCTTCTCTTATTGGGATGATGGGGCCGGAGGACTTTGGTTGGGAACCGATGCTGGGGTCAACCTACTGAATAAGGAAACCGGAGCCATTCGCCGCTTCCCCTATAATGGTGAAAACAGTATCCTTGGGGCGCGGGTCTGGAGTATTGCGCCTGGCGATGGGGATATCCTTTGGGTGGGGACCTCCAGCGGAGGACTGAACAAGGTTAACAAAAGCACAATGGCGGTAAAAAACTACTGCAACCGTTCGGGGGATTCCGGCAGTTTAAGTCACAACAGCGTGTGGTCTATTTACTCTGATTCTTCTGGATTTGTTTGGGTTGCCACGGGAGACGGCTTAAATCGGCTCCATCCTGACTCCGACATTTTTGAGCATTTCTCAGAGGACCATGGCCTGCCTGCAAAGCAAATTCGAAGCATGGCGCCGGACGGCCTGGGGTTTCTCTGGTTGGGCACGACTCGGGGGTTGGCCCGGTTCCATATGACCTCCCACGAGGTTAAGGTGTTTGGGACGCCCGAGGGCCTGTTGGATTCTGAGTTTAATCCCGGTGCTGCTGCTTGCGGCCTGAATGGCGGATTGCATTTTGGCAGTTACAAGGGGCTGGTCTCTTTTATGCCTTCGCAATTGAAGATC
>JBNKOV010000991.1:0-2128 GCA_050294955.1 Holophagae bacterium | reverse complement strand
AGCAAGTAAACGCAGGTACAGCAAAAATCCATTGATGCATTGGATATACGGGGCTTCCCAATTCCACGGACTTCATCAGGAACAGTAAGTGCTGAATGTTGACGACACATGGAAGGAAATCCAAAAACTTTTATTACGGGCATTCATCAACTTGAGAGCAATGGGAAGACTCTGTTTGTGCTGAGGAAACGGTACCCTTCCGCCATTGAGATTAAAACGAATGGCGATTTTATAAGGAATATCGGGGGAAGCGGCAATGGTCCGGGCGAGCTGGGTTTCCACGGTCCGATCAGCATGGCTGTGAATGGTCCGTCCACTTGGATCGTTCGCAATGATATTCGGGCGATCAGTTATTATGAAAATGGTAAGTTTGTTGCTAGTTTTAAACCGAATGGTTACCAATTGGCGAGAAACAAGCTTCCTGCTTATGGTTTTAGCTTTGACAAAGACTCCATTCTTCTCCAAGCGCATCCTGGCCAAAAGGTTTTGGCTTATGTGTATGATTATGGTGGAAATGTGAAGCATGAAATTAAAGATATGTTGCCAATTGAACGTCAGTTTCTTGAAATTAACCCGGCTTTGAATACTACCTCTTGGGTTCGAGATGGGGCCTATTGGTGGTGTTTGTTTATCTATAGGCCTATATTAAGAAAGTACGACTCTAATTTCAAAAGGATTCAAGAGTTCCAATTGTATGGTCCAGAAATTGAAGACAAAGAGGAAATCTATTTTAAAAATGAGCCTGTGCCAAATTGGCAGTATCCGAAATGGCATTTTAGTGATTTCAAGGTTTTTGGGAATTCTATTTATATTTTGTGTGAAGGGGTTATGTATCAAGTAGATAAAAAATCGGGAGCGCTCAAATCCAGGACGTTGTTTTTGTCTAACAAGACGATGCGCGAGGTTGTGGACAGTCCCATTGCCAATTTTCATTATCTGGCTTTCACAGATGACGGCAAGCTCTTTCTGGCCAATAGTTTTCTTCCCTATGAGAAGGACGGGGTATGGACTGCAACTCTCCCCTTTAATCCTTTAAAACATTGATCTTGCTTTTCAATTAGAGGAGTGGTCGGGTCTATTTGAACGCCCTTTCATCAACCCTAGGCATGGTTCGCGCGCCCTCATTCTTCGACACCCCCTCGCATCCTGCAAGGGCATTATTTGTTCAAGGAATCTCTCAGTAGGCGGTTGACGGTGTCGGGGTTGGCTTTGCCTCTGGTGGCTTTCATGACCTGGCCGACGAAGAACCCGAAGATCTTGGTTTTGCCCGCTTTGTAATCGGCGACCTGATCGGGGTGCTTGGTTAAGATGGTGCTTACCGCCACGGTTAACGCGCCTTCGTCGGTGATCTGGCGCAGGCCCTTTTCTTCTACAATGGCGTCGGGGTCTTTGGAGGTTTTGAACATCTCCGCGAAAACCTCTTTGCCTATCTTTCCGCTGATGGTTTTGTCGCCAATTAAGGAAACCAGCCGCGCCAATTGCTGAGGCGTTATGGGACAGGTCTCCATGCCGCCTTCTCGCTGCTTCATGTCTCGCAATAATTCGCCCATGATCCAGTTGGCGGAGGCTTTGGGGTTCTGGCTGCGTTGGGCGGTTTCTTCAAAATACTCGGCTAACACACGATCTGAGGCCAAAAGCCTGGCGTCCTGCTTGGGGAGCCCGAACTGGTTCATGAAACGCAGGTAACGGGATCGGGGCAGTTCCGGCATGGTCTGGCGCACCTGGTCCACCTCGGCCTCTGAAATGACGAGAGAAGGCAGATCCGGCTCGGGGAAGTAGCGGTAGTCCTGGGAGTCTTCTTTGGTTCTCATGACCCGTGTGGACTGGCTGGCGTCGTCCCAGAGCAAAGTACATTGCTCTACTTCCTCACCCTGGGTTATGAGGGTGATCTGTCTTTCGATTTCGTATTGGATGCCGCGGCGCACGTTGTTGAAGGAGTTGAGGTTCTTGATCTCGGTTCGGGTTCCAAATTCCTTCTGGCCCACGGGGCGCACGGAGACGTTGGCGTCGCAGCGCATGCTGCCTTCTTCCATGTTTCCGTCGCAAATGTCCAGGTACTGCACGATGGTTTTCAGCTCAGTTAAGTAGGCGTAGGCTTCTTCTGCGGATCGAATGTCGGGCTCGCTTA
>JBNKOV010000990.1:0-2137 GCA_050294955.1 Holophagae bacterium | reverse complement strand
CGGTACATTTTAATACCCTTGATTCTAGTTATTTGAGCCAGGCGCTTGGGGAGCCTGGATCACGTAGTAGTGGGAATTGCCATTGGTGAGTTTGAGGCATGATATGCCGTCAATAGTTAAGGGTTCTCTATTGAAATTCTGAGGGTTATCTTTCCCAGAATCGGTGAATTTCTTTACTGTGGGAGGGTTCTCTGTTTTATTTGATCCCATCACCTGTTCCCAGGCGAGGGCTCTAAGTCGGTTTTCAGATTCAGGCGGCGTGTAGAACTTCGCTTCAATGTGATGGTTGAAGCGGAATAGGGTGAAAAATACGGTGCCAAGAAGGACCATAGCCGCCAATACCCCAATAAGGGAGTAGGCTCGTTGGAGGGAACTGGTTCTTTCCTTCATTTTGCCTCCCATGAGTGCAGGACTGAGCCTTTTTGCCCCCCAATTCCCCAGACGCTTACGCTTGAATTTGGGTTGGTGGTAAGATTGATATCGGATATTCTCCCGGGAAAAGAGGCCTGACGGTCTCTGAAATCCCAAACCCGGGTGCGGATGGCTCCCTGGTGTTGGCCCCTCATGGCCAATCCTCCATCACAGAAAACATAGCCGTTGGAGTCAATCAGCCTTTCCTTTTCAATGAAAGGGGTTCCCCTGTTTAGCCACTGGGAATCGTCGGCAGAGGTGGGTGACAGGGCAACCAAGGCGCCATTGAAGCTTCCTCGGCCCGAGAGTTTTAAGCTGGCTGCTGTTTGGGAAAGAGCAGGCGTGGGAACGGCTGAAAGTGTGGATCCGGTCATTTCAACTTCGCCAAGAATTTCTATTAATGGGCTTAGGATATGGATATTGTGGCCGGTAAGCGAGACCCTTGAATGAAAGCCTTCTTTCGAAATAATCCAGCAGTTGTTTAATTCCAGGGCGCTTGGGGCTTCTATCTCCCCGCCAGCCAGGATAATGAGAGGAACCCGGTTTCGGTACTCTCCGGTAAGACGGATATTTTCTCCCTGCACAAGGATCAACGGGCTCTTATCGTTCAACTGTTCCAAATCTACCTGGAAAGAGTTCGGGCGCACCTTGATTTCCGGGAACATGGTTTTTAAGGTTTCCAGCCATTCCTGGGTGAAAGGCGCTTGTAGATGTTGGGCCAGATTAGCGTATGCGGCGATGGGCAACGATTTGATTTCTGCTTGAGAAGCAAGCGCGTGTCCGGTTTGGACATTGATGTTTTGCGCGGTGTCGAAGGCCACCATGCCATTTAACGTGGCGTCATTGGCCAGAACAACGTCTTTCATCGGGTGCCCTAGATGCAGAAGCGGCTCGCGGTTGGTGGCCCCGCCTACGATTCGTCGAATTTGGATTTCCTGAATACCTGAGTATCCTCGAATGTCCAATAGCCAGAACATGCCTAAGGGCAGCGCCCTGTAGGAAAATCCAATGCCCTGCTCAAATTCTAGAGTGCGAGACCCTTTGAAACTGTGAAAGCCGGTTTGTACTCGCAGGAAATGGTTAACGGCGCTCGCACAGTTTAGGCTTGCTTGGTCCAATTGGTTCCATGAATGGTCTACCTCCATATGAGTTTTGAACAAGCCCAAAAGGTGAAGGCTTAGTAGCGCTATAATAAATAAGGTGAGGAGTGTGGCAGGGTAGGCAAATGCTCTTGGTTTCATCAGATCACCAGTCCGCCGTCCAAAATGTATACGTATTGCACCTGTTCTCTGTAAAAGTCCTCACCGAGAACCAGATCTAATTTCAACTGGGTATTGGTCAATTCAAAGGATTGAAAATGGACGGCCATACGTTTGTCTATTAGAGAGACCCCATTGCGCAAAATATCGTCTGGTTTAATCTGCCAGATATGATCGGCGGTATAGACAAGCGCGCCATCGCCTGACAGCTCTACCGCGACGGCTTGAAAACACGCATATTGGATGGTTGCGTCGATGCTCCTTGCTGTCATCCTTAGCTGGGCTTGTCGCTGCACGCGAAACTGCCTTTCATATTCAAAGGTGAGAAAGGCTCCGGCAAGGGCTGTGACTGTCAGGCCAATAAACATCGCTGCTTGCATTTCCATTAGCGTAAACCCGTGTTTCTTCATCTCTGCAACTCCCGTTCATAATCGTTTTGGTCGCGAAATAATAGGCGTGTTGCGTCC
>JBNKOV010000989.1:0-2141 GCA_050294955.1 Holophagae bacterium | reverse complement strand
AGAAATTGAGGAAAAACGGGTCTTTAGCCTGATGGGTTAGACCACCAATTGTGGTTTGTTTTGGGACCAGCGATTGAGGGCGTCTTCCGTGATGAGAATGTCTGTGGGTTTGCCCACCATTTCGGGCGGCACGTCTGCGCCGATTTCGATGTAGTTATCGGTCAAGGCGGAAAAGGGTTTTCCATCGAGTGGTTTAGGCAAGATGATGGCTCGGCGGGTTTGGCCGATATGGCGCTTATAATGGGCCAACTTTCTACGTTCTGAGAACTCGCGCAACAAACGGCCCCGATTCTTGATGACCCGTCCGTTAATTTGATCCGCAAACTTAGACGCCGCAGTGCCTTGGCGGTTGGAGTAGGGGAACACATGGAGATAGTCCATGGGAATGTCGTTTAGGAAGCGTTCCGTGTTGGCGAACTCCTCGTCCGTCTCTCCCGGGAACCCTACAATGACATCGGCGCCCAAACACATATGGGGCATAGCCTCGCGTAATTTCTCGATGCGGTCTCGGTATTGGTTGGTGAGATAGACCCGGCGCATGCGGCGCAATGTGCGGTCGTCACCGGCTTGCAGGGGAATATGAAGGTGGGGCATGATGCGATGGCTGTTTTTAATAATCTCGATCATATCATCGGGGATTTCGGGGGAGTCCAGAGACGAGATGCGCAGCATAATATTGATGTCGCTCTCTTCAAAAGCCCGCAGCAGATCGGTGAAATGCAGTCTGGGTCTAAAATCCCGTCCCCAGGTGCCGATATGAATGCCAGTAAAAACCACTTCGGCAATGCCTTGAGCTTCCAGAACCCGGAGTTGGTCCAGAATTGCGGGGATAGGCACGGAGCGATTATTGCCGCGAACATAGGGAATAATGCAGTAGGCGCAGCGCAGATTGCAACCATCCTGAATCTTGATAAAGGCCCGAGTTTTGGAGGCGAAGGAGTCGAGAATGCGATATTCCGCGGGGCGTTTCTCCATCACATCGTGAGCCTCTTCAAAAACCCGGCCGCTGCCCTGCCAGGCCTGGACAATGGGCTCCACATTGTATTTTTCAACATTGGTGGTCACCAGATCCACCTCTTCCATCGCCCGGATATCCTCCGTTTTCGCCTGAGCATAGCAGCCTGTAACCACAAGAAAGCCATTGGGATTGCGACGACGAAACTTCCGGATGAGGTTGCGAGATTCCGAATCGGAGGCATTCGTAACCGTGCAGGTGTTCAGAATCACCAGATCCGCATCCAGCCAGTCCCGTTCACGACGAAACCCGGCATCTTCCAAGCCCGCGCTCATCGCCTCTGTATCGTAGAAATTCAGCTTACAGCCCATCGTATGAACGGCAAAAGCCGGTTTACTACTCATGTACGCCTCCCAAAACCTCAAACGCCATCCCGGCGTAGAACCCAACATTGTACACCGGAACTGGCCATCAAGTCCAATCGAGCTGCAGATTGTGGTTTGGAACATGGGTAAACCATAAAATTACAGGCTGTGAGAGAGGAAATATGAATGAAAAAAAACAATGAATGAAAGTGAGAAACGGAATCTGAAATTTAATAATTCACGCTGAATCAGGAAGATAAAAAGGATGCTGCTTATATATCGATTTGTTTGATTTAGAATGTGTGCAGATTAACTATTATAAAACCCAGGTTGTTTTGAAAAAAAACCTTGACATGCAAATGAATATTAATTACGCTAGTGTGAGATAAAGGCGGCATTTTAATTTTGAGAGTAGTTTATGAAGATGTCAAAAATTTCGTTTCTTTCTGGCATTCTTCTTTTTATTCTTATAATACCCTTCTGTAAGGAACAATTTCAATGCGAAGAAGAATGCGATAGGTGTCTCCTTTATATTTGCCCTGCAAGTGGCGGCTGTCCCGAGTATTTCATTACTTGGGAAGAGCCTGAGAATTTTGATCCTCATCGAAACTGGCTTCGCTATTGGTCTCAATTGAGGGTTTTGGATCAAAATGATATACAAGAACGCCCCTTTCTTGATGTTTATCTCTTGAAAATTCAAAAAGTGGGAATTTAGGTGAGGGCATGACTGGAATAAGCCTCATAATAATACTATTTTCAGGCCAATTCATTCAAAATGGGACCACTATCCTTTTCGATCATGAAGAACTGAAGGAGCTTGC
>JBNKOV010000988.1:0-2146 GCA_050294955.1 Holophagae bacterium | reverse complement strand
AGGTAGGGCAGCAGCTCCTTGGACAGCTTTTCCCAATAACCCGGCAAAGTGGCGATAAGATCATTTAGCTGGCTCACCAGTTTGGGAACCACATAGAGCATCATCCCAGCCAGTATCATCACAATAAGAGTGCAGAGAATCACAATGCCCCAGGTTCTCTTAATCTTCCATTCCTCAAACTTATCAATAACTGGATCGCCAACATAGCCAATGGCCAGAGCAATCATAATGGGAACCGCAACCTGCTGAAAATACAACAGCAAAAACACGCTAACCACCATAACGCAAACAATTATGAGATTTCTCACCCATAACTTGTGAAGCATGACCCCTCCCAAAATCAAGTGATTGGCACTTGTCTAAACCCAGCATTAATAGACTACCCTGATACAGCAACTGTTGCAAGTCCCTTGTATAGCAAGGCATTCAAAAATCCCCAATCCCGAGTAGGAGCAAGCATCTCAATGAGTTATAATTAATGCATGTCTGTCCCGGCCTTGCAGAGCGGTCGCATTTCAGAGGGCTCATGAGCACCCGTTATCTTAAATACTTTTTCCAACCCCAATCCATAACGGTAGTTGGCGCAGCGGAACACACAGAAAGTTTTGGAGGTGTTGTTCTACAAAACCTCCTCAACAGTGGTTTTGAAGGCGAGTTGACCGCCATAAATAAAACACGATACAAAACCGTGTTTGGCGTCCCTTGCTATCGCAGTGCGGCCAAACTACCCGGGATTCCAGACCTGGCCATCGTCTGCACACCAGGGGCGACCGTACCGCGGATCATTAAGCAGCTAGGGAAAAAAGGCATCAAAGCGACATTGGTGCTTATGGGAGGTCTTTCAGGCCAACTCAGTAAAAGTGGGCGCCCTTTAAAAGAGTCCGCACTCGCCGCGGCTCGCCCTTTTGGCATGAGATTGATGGGTCCCAACTCACTGGGAATCCTGGCCCCCGGCCATAAGATGAACGCCAGTTACGCCCACCTGCAAGTGTTGCCGGGCAAGGTTGGATTTGTTGGGCAGTCCGCTATGTTGGGAAGCGCCATCATTGACTGGGCATGTGGACGAGACATTGGTTTCTCCCATTTTTTGACCTTGGGCGACACCATGGATGTGGACCTCGCAGATGTCATAGATTTCCTTGCCGGTGACCGAAACACGAGGGCAGTGTTGCTCCATATAGAACACGTAGCCAGACCTGAACGGTTTATTTCTGCTGTTAGAGCCGCCTCTCGCACCAAACCAGTTCTGGCTTTCAAAAGCGGTGTTTCCATTGACGAAACATTCGAGAAGAGACCGCCCGGCCTTCCAGATGACGACCGCGTATGGGATGAAGTGTTCAGAAGATCAGGAACCCTGAGAGTACATAGCGCCGAACGCCTATTCAACGCCCTGGAAACGCTCACTCGATTAAAGCCATTCCACGGGGAGCGCATGGTAATTATGGGAAATGGCGGCGGTCCAAATTTGACAGCTCATGAGGCATTACTCCGTCAGGGTGGGATTCCGGCCACGCTTTCCAAGGAAACCCATGCTGCATTGAAGGCCGTCCTGCCGCCCATTTGCGGAATAGGAAATCCCATAGATCTCAATGCGGACGCCGATCCGACCCGGTATGCCAAGGCCCTAGAAATTGTTAATAAAGACCCTAATGTCGACGCTATCCTGGTTGTTCATGCTCCCACGCTAAGGGCGACCGGATTGGAATTTGCAGAGGCGATCATTCAAGTAGAAGTGCATTCTCATATTATGACCAGTTGGATGGGCATGGCGTCGGTCACGCCAGCACGAAAAGCCTTCGATAAAGCCGACATCCCCACCTATGAAACAGCGGAAGAAGCAGTAAGAGCCTTTATGGACCGGGTACGTCACGAACGGAACCAAGCCCTGCTAAGACAATCCCCAGGGTCAGCTCACAATTTGATCGAACCTCAAATTGACCGGGCGGCGACCGCCCTAAAAAGCGCCAAAAAGGATGGTCGGCGCTTCCTTAATCCTCAGGAGGCCAGAGAGGTGCTGGCTGCCTATGACATCCCGTATGCCCAAACACTGCTTGCCAGAAATGTTCAGGAAGCCATAACCTACGCACAGAAGTTGGAATCGCCCGTAGCGCTGAAAATTATTTCAAATCGCTACTGCGAACCCTTT
>JBNKOV010000987.1:0-2155 GCA_050294955.1 Holophagae bacterium | reverse complement strand
TTAGCCAGTGTCTTTTTCAAGGATTTGTGCTTTGGGAACCGGCAAAGCCTACTTCCCTTCCCGAGCTAAAATTTGTGAAATCGTATTTTCGATGATCAATTTTCCAGGCCATTCCCGCGTTAAATAATGAGCGGACTGATAAGGCGCAAACCAGAGTATAAGAAACTCCAGTCCCTCGTTTCATATGCGTGAGATGGAACGCCCAAAACAAGAGAAACCAGAGATGTCGGTCTTCAATATGATTCTGACCCATTGGGTTCTCGCACCTCAGGCTCTCCCCAACGGGAGAAGCAGGGATATTCCCTGTTCAAAACCGGGCGGCTCTCATCTTCCAAACGAAACAAAATCATAAATTCAGGCGAGGTATATTATCATGTTAAAGCGTATTGGAATTACAAAGCTCTTTTTCCTTTCTCTCACCCTACTCTTTGTTGGCAACGTTCAGGCTCAGGATCCTGCAAACTTTGAAATGCAGATCGACGCCTCGGTAACCTACTGGAATACCAATTTCACCAAAAATGTGGTTCCCATCAACTGGTTCCCGGTGGGAACCATTATAGATGACGCCCATGCAGCCGCCGTGATTGACCAGATGACAGATCCAAACTCGGTTTATGTAACCTCGGGCAACGCCGCCGCGCCGGACACCGTAGGCGCGGTTTCCCTCGCTACTGGAACCGCTTTTGAGCAGGCGCAATGGAAGGGCACGGTAAGTGGGTTGGTTCAGGCCGGACAGCTCATGGCCATTATTGAATGGGTTGATGTGAATACCGGCGATACTTTTGAGAGCCTGGCCGTAGGCGACAGCAACGGCATTGTTTTCGACCCCATGTTCTCCACCATTGCACTGGTGGACACCACCCGGGCAGGCGGCGGTCGCCGAATCACCTGGGTCTGGGGCTCAACCAGAGGCAGAATCAACTGGGATGTGAAATGCGTAGACGGTATCTGCGTAAAAACCTGCAATGCTTGGATGTCACTGGGTGAAGCCAAGATAGAATGCAAGGTAGAGAAAATTGACGGTGTGTGCAAACTCACCTACGCCTACGGCTGGAGAACGCCAACTGGCGATATCGAAATTGAATGGGATCCCAAAGACGCCCATTTCAAGGTCACCATCACCGGTCTGGGCAGTTCAGGACAGGGCAACGGCTGTGTTGTAGCCGCATGTAAATAATCCCCCCGCCCACTCGCGCATCGCCCTGCTTCAGCCCGCCAAACGGCGAGCTGAAGCAGGGTTTTTTATTGCCTTGCCTTCCACTCGGCGAATGCGTTGGATTTTATAAACTCCCCAAAATCCGGGTCCTCTTCAATGGATTCGACTGGAACCGCAACTCCCAGAGCCTTTTCCAAGTTGTCAAGAACTTCAACCAGAAGTTGGAACTCTTTGGTAGTCAAATAACCCGCGACCAAAACGTCATATGGCTCAATCAAGGATGGGTCTTGCTCCATGGCTTTTCTATTTTCGGCGATAAACGCCTTTTGGTTCCCTGCCGCTAAGTAGACATTGCCCTTAATATGGTGCAGATACGCATCGCCGCCCAAACGGGAGATGAGCAGATCAAGATCCTGCAAGGCCTTATCAAACTCCCCTCGGCCTAAATGATAATCCAGGAGCAACAGGTTGAGATTTGGGTCCCGAGGTCTGTGTTCCAAGTACTTTTCGATAGCTACTTTGTATTGTTCCACGCCCAAGCTCTGGGCCGACCCAAGATACATCAAGAGAACGGGTTTTGCGGATTGCAGCTTTTCGGGCAATTTGCCATAGGCTTCAAAGGCGCTGGCGTTGTTTTGCTTCACAGCGTCATCCATGAAAGATTTAAAAGCTTCCAGTTCCTTGCTGTCCCCTTTGAAGTTCAGAATCTCCCACCAGGACTTTTCAGATTTCTCACCACCTTCCATCAGTAAACGGATCTGAAAAAATGTTTCGGTAAAATAGGAGCCTGTAGAATAAATATAAAAATCAGAAAAGGCAAATCCGTTGGACGTTTTTTCTACAAGAAAATCGAAATAATTAAACCCCGATTCGCTGACTTGGCGAAAGATGGCGTGATACTCCCCATCTTTTTCCTTCACTTTCAAAATCCGGAAATGGCCTTCAGCACCCAATCCATCGACAATTCTGCGCAGGGAACTTGACAAATTGGGAAGTTCC
>JBNKOV010000986.1:0-2160 GCA_050294955.1 Holophagae bacterium | reverse complement strand
GGATTGGCGTAATTAATGGCTTCAGATGTTTAAACCATTGAATTCAAGAGAGCATACGAAAACACCAAGCCAAAAAAAATGCTGAAAATTAGGCGCCCATAAGGTATGATGTTTAGGTGCTTGAACCCAGACCTGTAAGGTCCACAGAAAAAAATATGAAATAATTGAGCCATTTCGTGTCGTTTTTCCGCACATAATATCAGGGGTTGTGTCATTGTGTTACAGAAATCCAAGATAATTGCAACTGGTGACCTATGCTCCTTTTATCCTAGCATCCCGGACTCGTCTGCCCCGAGTGGAGATGAGTGTTGGGTGTTGAGACCGCGCATGATTTTGGGCCGTGAACGCCAAAAATCACAGGATTGAATAGGACACGATGGTTTTTCCTTTGTAGGAGGGGCGCATCTTATGGAGAATACGGAACCCGGTAGGCAACCTGGCAAGGATGTAACATTGCTGTTGCAGGATTGGCGTGGCGGCAGCAAAAAGGCCCTTGACGAGTTGATGCCTCTGGTTTATGAAGAGCTCTGTATCATCGCGCGTAGCCGATTGAAAAACGAAAAGCGTCCCTTTCATACTCTGCGTACGGACGCCCTGGTTAATGAGGCGTACATTAGATTATGCTCCCAAAAAGATATCAATTTTCAAAATAGGACCCATTTTTTCGGCATTGCAGCCCGTATCATGCGCCAAATCCTTGTTGATTATGCGCGGGGACATCATGCAGAGAAAAGGGGTGGACAGGTTGAGAGGGCTTACTCGGAAGATGTAGAAGCGCTTTCTCGTGAGAGAGCGAGAGAATTAGTGCGCCTGGATTCCGCTCTGGAGGCCTTGGAACAGTTCGACAAGCAAAAAGCCCATATCGTCGAGGTTCGGTATTTTGGTGGTCTAACCATTGAGGAGGCGGCTGAGGTTTTGGAAATGTCGCCTGCTTCGCTTAAACGGGAGTGGACCATTGCAAGAGCATGGTTGATGAAATGTCTCAACACGGATTTACCCTAATGATTTCGAATAGGAGGCTTTCATGGCTGCCGCAGCGGGTTACGGTAAAGGTGAGACAATCACCAGTTTGCTGAGAGGTTGGCAAAATGGGGATCAGGAATCACAGGAAAAAGTTATTCGCATTGTATATGATGAACTGCGAAAAATTGCAGGAAACTTTCTCCGAAATGAACGCCATAACACCCTTCAACCCACGGAACTCGTTAATGAGGCTTTTATACGACTAGTTGATCAAAAAAACATTGAGTGGGAAGATCGTCATCACTTCATGGGGATTGCAGCACACTTAATGCGTCAAATTTTAATAGAATATTTGCGAAAGAAAAAGGCTTTGAAAAGAGGCGGGGCCAATCGCAATCTACTTTTGGATGAAGTGCAGGAGCCGGAAGATAAAAAGCCGCTGGATTTGATTAAACTTGATGAGGCTCTAAAAGAGCTCGAAGGCATTGATCCTGATAAGTGCCGTATTGTGGAACTGCGTTTTTTCACCGGGCTCACCCTTTCCGAAACAGCCCGAGTAATGAAAATCTCTCACGCCAAAGTCAAGCGCGAATGGACAATGGCCAAGGCATGGCTCTTTCGGTATATCTCTGGAGACAAGAAATGATCGATTTAAATCAATGGGAACAAATTCAAAAAATTTTCACGGAAGTTTTTGAGCTTCACGGTGATGAGCGAGAGCGAGCTCTTACTGAAGCCTGCAACGGTGATGAAGTGCTTGAAAAAGAAGTACGTGCTCTTCTTGATGCCCATGACACCTCTGACCAATTTCTCAAAGATACAGCCTCTGAAGATGTTTTTAAAGTGATTGAGGCAAAAGAAAGGCTTAAAGAAAGCAACCCGGAGATTATTGGACCCTATCGAATAGAGGGTCAAATAGGCCTGGGCGGCATGGGAGCGGTTCACAAGGCCACTCAGCTTGAGCCGGTTCAGCGAACGGTTGCATTGAAGATCATGAGCGCTGGAATGAACCGAGAAGCTTTTCTTGCTCGTTTCCAATATGAACATCAGGCTCTGGCAATGATGAACCATCCCAATATCGCTCATGTCTACGATGCGGGCACAACTCTTGATGGCCGTCCCTATTTTACTATGGAATATATTGAAGGAGAGCCCATTACGGATTATTGCGACAAAAGATCCCTGTCCATTCAGAAA
>JBNKOV010000985.1:0-2161 GCA_050294955.1 Holophagae bacterium | reverse complement strand
TGGGCGCCAAAAATAAAGACAAGGCTATGTTCAAAGTTGGCCAGGAAATGGGCGCTAAGAAAGAGGAATCGCCCTTTTCTGACGACCATCCCGTCAACAAGGCGAGAGAATTGTACATGGTCCAGAAGCTCAAAGCCGGCAAAGGCGCCTACCTGATCGCAGGTATGGGGGACGACCACAGAAAGTCCCTGAAGAAAACCCACGGGGGCCTGGCGGATGAATGGCATAACGTGTTGAAATTTATGAAGAACAGAAATGATACGGCAAAGGGCGAATACGACAATCTGGGGTCCTGAGCATAAGGTACTGTCGAGATGGGCGAGGCATTCACTTTTAATCCCACCACCATTGGGTGAACGGGGAAGAAATGCGCATCTTCGCCCTGGCAATTGAAAAAAGTTGATGGCCTGGCTTTTCATCCTGGCTTTTCACGGTTTCCCTGGAAATCGCGCCTCAGTCTCCCAAGTGATGCATTCAATCACGTTTCCTCCAAGGATTTAATATCGAGTTTTTAACGGCCCGAATTGGAAGTTTCAAGAATTACTTACAGCCAAAGTTTAAATTCCTCTAGAGCCAATTAACTTTGAGGCTTCAATGGTCTGTTCTAATTCGAGAAAATAGTTTGTTATAAGTAGCTTATAGGTGGAGAGGCTTTGAGCAGATTCTGACATGGCCTGTCATCACTTGAGAGCTGTGCTTAATTAGCCTGGGGTCACTTCTATGAGCCATTTCAGGTTTTGGGAAAGGTAGGAGAGTGCTAAATCGTTGGTTAATCGGTAAGGGGGACTTTGCGATAAATGAGTATCTTGCTGTTTATGTGTATTTCCGCTGGACTTGGAATTTTAGAGGTGTTGTGTGTGTTTTGGTCTGCATTTTCAGGTCCTTGTTGGATTGTCGCTTCGGGTCATATTGGTTTCTGTGTTCTAGTGCTTGCAATGGAGAATTTTTCCTGATTATAATAGTTGGTGAGATCACATTCTGCCCGTCTGTCATTCAATACATGCATATCATTGAAGCAGTTGAATGGATAGCCGGAAATATATCTAAAACTTGATCGGGGCTCCAGAGGAGAGGGGAATGGGCAATTCAATTTCAGAAGAATACGTTATTTTCGATTTGGATAGGTTGCTTCATCCAAAAGAGTTGAAGCCTCAAGAGTTTTTTTATAAACAAGAAATGGAATTTGTTTTCGATCGGCTCTTTGCCTTTGCCAAAAACGCTGCGAGTCACACTGAGTCAGGGCAACACAAGGCGCAGATTGCCTATCAGACGATTTCAATCGTAGGTGATCGGGGCGCAGGGAAGACAATGTTCCTAAAAAATCTACGTCCATATTATCGGGAGTTGGCTAAACGGGAGATCGGGCTTAAGCTCCACATCATGGACTTGGTGGACCCTGGCATTTTGGATAATACAAATCTTTTTCTGGCGGTGATTGTAGCTGCTGTTTACCAGGAGGTTGAGAACCACCTACAAGAAAACTCGTATAATGCTCAAATGAGAAACCATGATTACGAAGAGTTTCTCCACGCCAATCACAAGTTGGCGCGTAAGATGAAAGTGTTGATGGATGGCTCACTTAGCGAACATTGGAAGTCGGCAGATTTGGATGAAGATCTCCTTGCAATGGAGATCAGCATGTTGGCCAAAACTGGCATTTATTTGGGTGAGGCGGTTCATAAATTCCTTTCAAGCGCTGTTAAGGTGCTCGGCGTCAATTTGCTTGTTCTTCCCATAGACGATTGTGATACTTTGTTTGAAGGCGGTTATGAGGTTTTAGAGACGGTTCGAAAATACATGTTCTCTCCCCATATAGCAATTATTGTTTCCGGAAACCTGGAACTCTTCGAAACGGTATTAAACAACCATTTCTATCAAGAGGCCAGGCATATACCCAGTCAGTCCCCACGATATCCAAAGCTGCACAATGAATTAAATGTCCTATCCAATCAGTACTTACTGAAAATGTTTAACCCTCATAACCGTTTAACTTTACATCCCATCGCCGATTATTGGAACGGGCTTCAGGAATTCAGAAAGTGCGGTATTAAGGTCGGGAAGGAGACGCAACCTATAGAAAAGTTTTTTACCGAGTTTCTTAAAGAAGCCTTGAATATGAATTTTGCTTATGAAGATGTTCGAATCCTGAATTTTCAATCCA
>JBNKOV010000984.1:0-2166 GCA_050294955.1 Holophagae bacterium | reverse complement strand
AACCAAGCTGGAGAAAATGTCCGCATTCCAGTTGAAGCAGGTGTATTTGGGGAAGATCATTCGGTTGAAGGGCGAAAAGCTAACGCCCCTTCAAGTTAAGCGCAAAGATCCCCTGCGCCACATGTTCGAAGATGAAGTATTTGAAGAGCATTTTGATATAGACAACTATTGGCTTTCCCGCAAGCTGGACGCTGCAGCCGAGCCGCCGAGGACCGTGGGAAGTTGGGCTCTGGTTTTAGCCTATGTAGAAAGGAATCCCGGTTTTATCGGATATATACCCAAAGACAAGCTCTCCGAGTTAAGTGGCCGCAAGGTGAAGGTGCTTGAGATCGAGCCTTGAATCCAAACACGCCTTTTTTCGGCCATATCGTGAGGCGAAATTCATTGGAAATGAGCATGTGTTGCACTTCTTAATCGCAAGGTGATAAATTTCGCCATCTAGTGGCGAAACTCACCACCCATAATCGCCCGGTTGATTTTAAAAATAAAGGGACTTGCGTTTGTGGTTTCGTTTAAGAGGCATGTTATGTACGACTTAGGGTCTTCTTTTTAAAAGTGGCACGATGGTTGCTTTATAGAAAGAGTGTCGAGGACAGTCGCGCAGGAGGTTACGATGGGCATTTTTTCTAGAATAACAGAGATCATCAATTCCAATATTAACGCAATGTTGGATAAGGCGGAAGACCCCGAGAAAATGGTCAAGCTCATGATCAACGAGATGGAAGATACGTTGACAGAAGTGAAATCGGCAGCGGCTGAAGTTGTGGCTGATAAGATTCGCCTTAACAGAGTATTGAAGGCAGAGTCCAATCGGGCCGCCGAATGGGAAAGCCGTGCTCAGTTGGCCGTAGAGAAGGGTCGAGAAGACCTGGCTCGCGAAGCTTTGGAGCAGAAGATGGCTTCCGACAACAAGGCCGCGCATTATCAGACCCGGTTGGGCGAGGTCGAGGCGTTGGTCAAGCAATATCAGGGCGATATTGCCCGGTTGGAAGAGAAGCTGAACAGCGCTCGCAACAGGCAGCGAACCCTCATCGCTTCCCATCAGAGCGCAGTGAACCGGCGTCGTGTAGAGGAAAAAATCTACAAGCTCAATACTTCCGGCGCTTTCGCCAAGTTTGAGAATTACGAGAACCGGATTGATCGGTTTAATGCAGAAGCGGAAGTCATGCATACCAGCAATTCCAGCCTTGAACAGAAATTCCATGATTTGGCTCAGAACAAGAGTGTGGAAGACGAATTGGCAAAACTCAAGGAGCGGATGACCGGGGGCGAGAAGCCAAAAGCCAAAAAAGAGAACCCGGCCCCTGCTGCTCCCGTAAAATCCTAAAGGAACCTGAATCGCCAGGGGAGTTCTGGAGAGGACTCCCGGGCCTGCATCAAACGGGCAATGCCAAGCGGTTCGACCGTAGGCCTTTGCCCCCGCCAGGATTTTATTGTTAAAGAGCGAAGAGAGAGGATTGCCATGGAAGGACCAGTATTTGTCATAACCCTAGTGGCCATGTGCATGGGCTACAGTTTATTGCGGCATATCTTAGCGCCGCGAGGAGAAAAGATCTCCAAAAAAAGACGGCGCGGATGTGAGCCGAACCCAATGACTTACGAAGAACAAATCGAACTGCAAACACGAGCGGAAGAATTGATGAGAAGGGTCAACACCCTTGAGGAAATCGTGGCTTCAGAAAGCAGAAGCCGCGTAGGGAGTGAGCTATGAACGTTTCAAAAGTTGCTGCATGGGCGGTCATTGTCCTTTGTATACTCTTCCTCATTGGCGTCATCGAGATTATACTGGGAGTAGCCTTTGGCATAATTGGCCTGGTCTTTTCCCTTATCGGATCTCTCGTTGCTCTGCTCTTCTCCAAGGGTGGCGTCACTTTAATTGCTGTGGGACTTCTGGCCTACGTCATTGTGAACCGCAATAGCGACAAGCCTCGTCGTTATTACTATTGATTCGGTGGTCGCCAGACCCCAACAGCCTTAAAGGAGATGCTTGCATGTATACTACCACCCACACATCGAGAAAAATTTACCGGTCCCGAACTGATAAGGTTTTTTCCGGCGTCTGCGGCGGGCTGGCGGAACACTTCGGACTCTCCAGCAACCTGCTCCGCGCGGGGTTTATCATTGGGTCGTTGCTAACATCGTTTACCATAACCATCGTTTACATCA
>JBNKOV010000983.1:0-2170 GCA_050294955.1 Holophagae bacterium | reverse complement strand
ATCGTCGTCGTCACCCTCGCCCATCATGCGATATTGACCAACTTCCCCTTCTTTGGGGTCGGCTTTTCTCATGGCAAAGGGATTGTCTGGATCGGGAATCATATTGCCCGCGGGATCTTTGATCCTCAGCTTGGTAATGAGGCCGTCCTTATTCAGATCGTTAAGACCATCTTCGTTAAAAAAACCGTCTAGATCACGGTCCAACGCGCCGCCGTTCCCGCCCATGGGAGAACGGGGCGTTCCAAAAAACGCGTCATGACTGTCCGGGTTGAGAATGGGGGCGATATAAAAAGTGCGCTCCCTCAGCGCCTTTTCAGCATCTTTAGAGGTTAAGAGGTATTCGATGAGGTGCAAAGCAGCCTCAGTTCCCGCATTGTGATAACCCGCAATATTAGCGCCCACAAAAACGCCGGGCCGCTGTGCTGAGTCCACACTGCCTTCGCCAGCGATGGTGAGCACATAAAGACTCTTGCCATCCTGCGATTTTCCAATTTCTTCCAAGCTGGCCTGGGGTTTGCTCGCCCAGTCCTGCAGCTTCTTAACGACAGCGGCGTAATCGTGATAACCCTTCACCCCATCAGTTGGGGACTGGGCGAAAACGCCGAGCGCACATAACAAGAGACCGCAAATGATCAGCGGTTTCTTCATGAAAACATTTGCCACATGATTCTCCTTAAGCGACGATTCTTCAAGATGGGAAAACAGCCCATGAGCCTATAACGACCGAACCTGAGTTCGCGTTTATTGGGACCACACAAAATCCGCCTGCCATACCGCTCCCACCGAGGTGCATTTCTCCGACCATTTCGGCCTCCCGCGCAGAAAAATGCCAAATATGTCTATACCTAGTATATGCCATCCTGAGAAAAAGGTTTCAAAATAAGAGCGCCATGCCCAAAAAGAGGAGTTGTCATTCTTTCTGATCTTCATTCGGGTTTTAGTGGTAAAATTCTTTGAGAAATAAAAAGGAGTGCGCCATGTCCTTACAAAAATTTTGGGACCATCTCAAAGATCCCAACCCCGGCTTCGGTTGTTACCACTCCTCAGCTACCGAAGAAACCCCAACGAAGTATTTCCCAGTAATCCACGAAATAGGCAAACCTGCAAGTGACAGACAGTTGAAAGTTTTGGCGGAAAAGTTGGGGAACTATCCGAGCCTGAGACATTTTTATGAAGCCAATGATGGTGTAACTTTGTACCGGAATGGTGCTGAAGACCTTTACGGAGGAGTGAAACTATTCTCTATTGAGGAATGCTTGGACGCAACCAATGACATGATCAATTGGTATGAGCTCATGGACCTCCAAGAAGATGATGTGCCTTATATGGATGTCATCTTTCAGGGTATAGCCATAGGAGAATTTCCGGGGTCAGCCAACTATTTTGTCCGGCATAAAGATCATGGCGACAAAGTCTTTTATGTCGATCACGATGGCGCGGAGGTAACAGTTGCAGCAAAAACATTTGATGAATTCCTTGGTAAAATTGCCGCCGACCCACCACAGTTTTTTGAGGATATGAACCATGCGTGTGACCTGGAAGAAGGCGAAGAACGCTATTTTGTAAAAACCTACCATCCGGATGTCGCAGCCTTTTTATGATATCAAGGCTAAGTAACACCCCAATGCACCACCATTATGCGTCGAAAAAATTGGCGATGATAATTACCTGATTACGTGGAGTTAATGGTAGTTCATTTTTCTTGAGCATTCATAGCACAAGGCCCGCCATTCCCGGAACATAGAAAAACCGCTTCAAACCAGCGTCACTTGGATAAATCAGTTAGTCAAATTTTCAGGCTAATTATGGTAAAGTAAATTAACCCGGCCTGAACTGGAGCATGCATGACGCCAAATACACCATCACCAAGCACTCAAAAAAAACCGGTTTCCGTTTGGAACAGGCCATTGGAAGCAGATTTCAAAGGCATGTTCTCAGATCTCACCAAAGCAGTCTGCCAAGGTTTTACCGGGAATTGGAAGCCGGCCATGGAGAGTGGGCTGAAGGCGCTTAAATCCGTTAAACTGAGACAAGAACCCGGAGAGCTGGCCTGGCTGCTAGTTCGTTGTGGGATTATGAGGGCTGTTTACAAGTTGGTCAAGGACTACGGCGGCTCCTTTAACAGCGAAATGGACTCAGACCTGGTCAATCGCCTGGATCTCAGCCTGGA
>JBNKOV010000982.1:0-2172 GCA_050294955.1 Holophagae bacterium | reverse complement strand
GTCCGGCAGGGATTAACAGCCAGGGAAGAATGAAGCAGGGAGCGATAATATAGGCTGCTTTTTTAACGCCGAACACGATGGGAAGGGTCCGACACCCACCTTGTCGATCCCCTTCCATATCACTGAAATCTTTAGTAGATGACGCTCCGATGACAAATAGGAAGAAAATGAGGCCAATGAACCAGGGCTCCCAATGCCAGACCGAAGCCAGAACCGACCAACCCGCCACCTTGAGCATGAGTCCCCGAGGAATCGCCATAGTTAAATTGGCCCCAAGCGTCATTCTCTTTGTTCTCCCCAGAGCCGGAGCCGAATAGGCTATGGAGAAAAGGGCTGCCAACAAATAAAAAACAATACATTCGTGATATCGCAAAGGGGCAGTGATTCGCTCGGACCAGGAAAACTGTGGAGAAGGAACCACAATCCAAGTGACCGCCACACATATGATATATAGTGCAACCGTCATGACCCCGGCCTGCTTCAAACTCAAGGCGCCCGTTACAAGAGGTCTGTCCGGTTTGTTGACCCGATCAATCTCCAAGTCGTAGATCTGGTTGATGCCATTGCTGGCCGCATTTAAAAACGCAGCAGCGAGAGAAGCTATGCCGATCAAAAGAAGTTCGTCCCAGCCGAAGGGAAGCCCGGCCCTCAGACTGTGATCAGAGCCCCAGGCCGTCAAGGCCCCGGACACCACGCCCAACATAGGGGCGAGCATGGTAAACGGACGCATGAATTTAATATAGGCGCGCATGATGTATGAACTCCCGAGTCAATAGAATTGGGGTTGGCGTAAAATTAGCCTCAGGAAAGACCTTTCAGCTCTTGGACCATATGTTCAAGCTGATGGTTTCGAGCGCGAACCTCATTTTCCATATGTTCGAGGTAAGTACGCACCTTCATGGCCAGATTGTATTTTTTCGTGAGAGCCAGGGCCATTTGTTTGACCGTAACCTGATCAAAAGGTTTGCGCAGGAACATGAGCCGATCAGTCTGCCCAATGGTCTGCAAGATGCTCTCCCAAGAATAATCTGAAAACGCGGTAACAATAACCATTTCGGTATAGGGGTGTTTCTTCCAAATCCGCTCAATGGCCTCAATCCCGTTAATGCCAGGGGGCATGCGAACATCCATGAGAACCATGGCGTAGGGATCATCTTCCCCCGCAGCCTCATCCACCATCTTCACCGATTCAAGACCCTGAAAAGCCGAATCAATGCGATAGACAAGCTCTTCAACCGAATTCATGGTCGATACAGTCTCGTCTTCCTCGAAAAGCTCCATCTCTATCAATTGAAGATCTTTATGGCTTTCTTTGGTTCTGGGCGCACTGAGAATTTTTCTAAAATCATCGTGAATGGACTCGTTGTCATCCACGATCAAAATACGATTACTTGTTTTAATACTGCCAGCCATCATTAAGATCCCTCACAACCCTATCAACATAGCCCATTAGCAGGGATACTTCCAAGCAAATTTTGCTGGTTGCGGCAAATTTTTGCGTCCTGAGCTTCATATTACCTCTTCGTAAGACAATAGCACGTCCAAAGGCATTCTGTAAACGCATTTCAATTTCGCATTATCAACTCTTTTCGTCAAAAAGCGCCATGCTCCGAAAGCCACTGCAAAATAGTTCTGAAGCAAAGACAATGCCCACCCCAAAACGCTACAGCAGGAAACCGCAATACTTGCAATGTTTCGCATCTGCGTCATGTCCTTCTTTGGCGCAGTCCGGGCAGGCTTGGGTAGACACCTTCTTCCTTGCATTGCCCAATTCAACCGTAACAATACCTGTGGGTACGGCAATAATCGCATAACCCAGGATCATAGCTAGAGCCGCGAGCATCTGGCCAAAATTGGACTGAGGCGCAATGTCGCCGTAACCAACCGTGGTCACTGTAACAACGGCCCAATAGATGCTTCTGGGAATGCTGGTAAAACCGGTGTCAGCCGACTCCACCATGTACATTATGGAACCCAAAATACAGACCAGAGTCGTGACGAACACCAGGAACACCAAGATCTTGCGCAGAGAAGCTCTCATGGCGGATTGAATGTAGTCCCATTCATGTAGGTACTGGGCAAGCTTTAGAATACGCCAAATTCTAATCGTTCGCAGGGTCCGGATCACCAGGAGATAATGGGTGCCCGGAAAGAAGAGGCTAAGGTAGGTGG
>JBNKOV010000981.1:0-2174 GCA_050294955.1 Holophagae bacterium | reverse complement strand
TCCTCTTTTTTAGACCGCCTTCCTCTCACCTTCTTATTCGCAATCGGCATGCCACCCACCCTTAGCTGCTAAACTACAACGAAACAAGCTATTTATTAATGGACCCATATGCTATCTAAGACGGAAATTCCAGAATTTCAGACTCGGTTCCAGAAATGCAGCAAAGCAAAAGTATGGTCTCTGACCTTTCAAGATCCCTATTTCGCACCGCTGACAGGTCCCTATTGTCACTTGCGGATTTCATTGAGTTTTCGGCTCAACAACATGACCAGCAACTGCAATTACCCATTCATGAATCACAAAACATGATGAGGATTTTAGAATAGAGCGGACCAAAATTGGCCACTCCCAGCTTCTCTGCATGTTCAGTTGTGCAGAATTAAGGAAGAGGATCACCTGAGAGCGATTTAAGTTCAAAACCCTAGCTACACCCACCCCTTACTGGCCTGAGGACTCTCGCTGGCAATAGGGCGCTTTTCCGCCGTGGTGGCTGTGCCGCTCAAGGGATTTATCCTGGTTTTACAGATTTGGGTTTCATCGAGCGATTGACCGGCTCGTGTCCCTTGGTCTGGGCGCTGGGGTGTTGGCATGGTTTTCCTCCTTAAAGGGGCGAGGTCGGTTTTGGGTTTGGACTTTTGAGCCTTATTGGGAACCTCGTATCCCGCTGGCTCTGTCCGTGCTTTTTTTTGGATGAGCCCCGCATTTCACAACGCAGGGTCCATCGGAAGAACTCGACGAAGGAGACGTCTCGGTCGCCTGTTCTTCAAATGGTCCGATATTAAGTTGTCAATGAGCAGTCAGAAGCAGCCGCCCCTTGATGGGATGATCAACGAGCGGTTTTTGGCCGTTGGGGATGCTGTTTTCCCCTCAGGAAATGTTCGTGATTTATTTTGCCCCTTATAAGATTTATTGGTTCTGAACACTGTTCAAATTATCAAAAAAAGTGAAAGTTTATAATCAATTTTCATTCTTGACATATCTCAAAATGGGCAAAAACAGAGGTATTCGATTTTCTTTAAGTGGTTTAGGATGGATTTTGGCGTTTTTTGCTGTTTTACATTTAAATTTGGAAATCCCAGATACAAAGTGGCTCCATAACTCTATGGTTTTGGGCCAAAAAATGGGGGTCTAATTTGGGCCCATTTTGGCCTGTCTTTTCACCTCCGATTTCACCGTACCTTTTTGATCGGTTTGACGGTCTGCTTCTGGTCGGCTTTTTCGGCCGGTGGGATGCCGATCTACGCCTCTTGAATTTGGTCTGATTTATTTGCCCCTTTATAAGATTTATGATGTTGAACACCGTTAGTCTTGCCCTTTATTTTTGGATTTTAAAATCTATTTACATAAGCGCTCAACATATAAGCCATTCTCCAGTGATTTGATGCCTTTATTTTTAAGCGCTTTAGGGGGATCTGATCACCTTTTTTGCGGTTTTACATTTTTATCGCGCAATCCTGTGCTATGTTGATTAAAGGCCAATTTGGTTTTCGGCCAGGCCATATCCATTTTCTGGGATGAGAATTGGATCATTGCTCTGGTCAATAAGTCCGCCATTTCGGCTCCCATAGGGCATTGTCTGCCTGGATTTCCTTTTGAGTTGTTTTCCAGGTATTGACGCCCCTCATTTGCGATCTCTTTGTGCGTAATCAGCTTCCGGACTGATCGTTATGCTAAGCTTTTGACCCTGAGTGTCTTGCGGTAATCGGCTTTCCTCTTTTTATTTTTTCAAAGCCGTTCTTCCTTCTGTTTGGCCTGATTTGCCTTGAAGGGCGGTGTTTTTTCCACGATTGCGGCCCAGATTTCACTGGGCGCCGCGAAGATGTCCCCGACTGCCGCCTACATTTCCCCGAGTTGCGCCTTTGTTTCCTCGGGTTGGGGATCTTTTGCGGCCTGTTGGGCGTCTTTTTCCCCGACCTGATTTTCTACAGCCACGGGCTTGTTGCGTATTGCGCTGTGCGTGGGGGTTTTTGCCTGGTCACTATCCCTATTGCGCTGTGGTTGGTTAACCTTTTCCGCAATTTTCTGTCTTGTTCCTCGTGTTCTGCAAGGGTGTCGCTGTTCTTTTCAGGGCTGACCACGGGCTTTGCAGTTTTTTCCTTGGGTTGTTTTTCGTCAGCAGCAGTTTCAGTCATTACGCCTTTGTGATCTCCCGTCACGCCTTTAGTTCTGGCGTT
>JBNKOV010000980.1:0-2177 GCA_050294955.1 Holophagae bacterium | reverse complement strand
GGCCATGCTGGAACGAGATGGCACGGAAAATAAAAGTAATCTTGGCGCCAATGCCATGTTGGGCGTTTCCCTTGCTGTGGCTCGGGCCGCGGCCAATGTTGTTGAATTGCCCCTGTTCCGGTATATTGGCGGCACCTCCGCCTACATCATGCCGGTTCCCATGATGAACATTCTCAATGGCGGCGCTCATGCGGACAACAACGTTGACATTCAGGAATTCATGATCATGCCCGTTGGCGCAGAGAGCTTTAGCGAAGGTCTTCGGCATGGCGTGGAGGTTTTCCATAAACTCAAGAAGGTTTTGTCCCAGAATGGTTTGAACACCTCTGTTGGGGATGAGGGTGGTTTCGCCCCAAACCTGAAGTCTAATGTACAGGCGTTGGATCTCATCCTTGAAGCCATCGACAGCGCTGGATACAAGGTGGGCGAAGACTTTGTTCTGGCTCTGGACGTAGCTTCTTCTGAATTCTACAAAGATGGTCTCTACCACTTGGCGGGAGAGGGACGCTCCTTGACCTCGGAAGAGCTGGTTGCCTATTACGAAGGATTGGTGAGCAAATATCCTATTAGCTCCATTGAGGACAGAATGGATCAAAACGACTGGGCCGGTTGGCAATTGTTGACCAATAGAATTGGTGATTCTGTCCAGCTTGTAGGTGATGATTTATTTGTAACCAATACCTCTATCCTGAAACGTGGGATAGACGAAGGCGTTGCAAACTCCATTCTCATCAAGTTGAACCAGATTGGGACCCTTACGGAAACTCTGGATGCGATTCGCGTGGCTCAGACTAATCGGTACTCCTGCGTCATATCTCATCGTAGCGGAGAGACGGAAGATTCCACTATTGCGGACCTGGCCGTTGCTGTTAACGCAGGTCAAATCAAGACCGGCTCTGCATGTAGAACGGACCGCATTGCCAAATACAACCAGCTTCTCAGAATTGAAGAGGAGTTGGGAGCTCAAGCTCACTATGCCGGCAAATCCATTTTCTCCTGAAGACTGTGCTAACAAGGGAGTCCGCCCTGGTGGACTCCTTCCACGGGAGTGTCCGTTGTGACAGAATCCTATGTAGAAAAATTACAGGCCCGAAGGCGGAAGTATTGGAAGGCGTTGGTGCTCATTGGTTTGTTGGCCTTTCTTACTTTTATTGCATTCGCTTTGTTTGGTGAATCGGGGATTCTGGTAAACATGAGGGTGAAGGCGGAGTATCAGCGGCTTCAGGATGAACGGAATCGTCTGATTGCTGAAAACGAACGTTTGCGTGATGAGATTAAGGCTATTCGCACCAATCCACGAAAAATCGAGGAATTGGGCCGCAAGGAATTTGGTTTTGGAAGACCGGGTGAAATTATTTTTCATTTTCCCGACGAACCTGGCGAACCAGTGCAACGTTACGAGTTTCCCGAAGCGGAAGAAGGCCCTGCCAACTTATAAGCGGGGCGTCGGTGCTAGTCGGGAATATTCACCGTGTTCCAAACTTGGGAAAGTGTTCTTCTTGGTGTGAGTTTCGCCAGCCTTGGATTGACCCGTTCAAAAATGCCGTCTATAATGGGGGTCTGCCCGTAGGTCGGGCTATTAAAAGGTAGGGGGCGATTTGGCTTCGACGGGGATACAAGAACCGCCAGCTTCGTGCCGAGTTGTGATACTCGTTAAACAATCGCAAATAAACACAACTGCAAACAATAACTTTGCACTAGCAGCTTAACAGCTGCTCGATCATGATGGGACGTCCACGGCCCTGAATTGATCGTCATACTTTAGTGGACTGGCGCTCCGGCCTGGATCAGGGGGACCGGAGGGCGAGACGCACCTGATGGGAGCTCATGAGTTTTGGCCTCGTTTAGCCTTATGAGTTCGACAAAAATCAAATGAGGCTATGCACGTAAAGGTTGTCGGGGAAGATTCTCGGACCCGAGTTCGATTCTCGGCGCCTCCACCATTAACTTTTAGAGAAACCGATCCTGTTGCCGAGTCCGGCACGCGGGGGCGGTTTTATCTTTTTATTTAATAGCGACTTACGCCGATGAGGAAATCCTGCCAAACACACTACAAACACTCACGTTTAGGGAAATCTTGTTCAACTCCTTTCTCTGTAGCCACTTTCTTCTCCGTTTTCTCAGCTTCTGTTTCGGGCTTAAGTCCAGCAGGATTGGGGTTGCTAAAAGCCTGTTCC
>JBNKOV010000979.1:0-2178 GCA_050294955.1 Holophagae bacterium | reverse complement strand
ACCTATTTGACCATTGTCATTCAACGATTGTTTCAGGATTACCGAAATCACCGCTGGGGGAAATGGCGTTTGTCGGCGGAGGCAACGCGTTTGGGCGAACCGGCCAGTTTGCTGGAAACCCTGGTGACGCGAGACAAATTAAATTTTGAGCAGGCCTATCAGGTGATCACCACCAATCACAGGTTTGATATCACCCGTGACCAATTGGCTGAACTTGCGGCTAAGCTGCCTGTGAGAATAGCCAGGAAACCGGTTCCCTTGGACATTATTGATTACGAGCCTACCGAGAACACAGATGTTGATATAAGCTTTAAGACTCAGGAATGGCAAGCCCTCAAGGAAAAAACAGAAACTGCTCTGGGCCAGGTGTTGGCCGAAATGGAACCTGGCGACAGACGAATTGTTAAGATGTATTATTTGGAGGGTGTGAAGGTGGTTCAGATCGCCCGAGTCCTTCAAATGGATCAGAAACCGCTCTATAAGAAGCTGAAAAGATTGCTCAAAAAACTACGTCAACGGCTTGAGTCCATGGGCGTGCGTAAGGAGCATGTAGCCGAGGTTATTGGCAAAACCTACGGTAGTATTAGCCTGAAATTGAGCAAAAACCCGGGAAAAAAGTTTTTCTCTCCGTCTAATCTAAATGGAGGGAACCACCTGGATGGAGACCTGCCATGAATGAATTTGATCATTGCCCGGATATAGAAGAGTTGGCAGCCCTGGTAGATGGCGTTGTTTCAGCCGAACGCCGTGAACTTTTATTGGCTCATATGGATGATTGTCCCTCATGTTTTGAGGTTTTCACCGAATCGCTTCAAGTTCTTGAGGAAGTCGAGGCCCAGGAGAAGGGCGTGCCCGGGAGATTGATTCCCTTTCCTGCCAAAGTCGGGATTTTTGGCTCGATTGCTGCCGCCTTGTTGATTCTTGTGTTTAACCCATTTGGTACTGAAGAATTGAATCCAAAGATTGGAACGGCTCCATGGTGGGAGGCCCGATACGATGCAGCTCCAAGCTCTGAGTGGACCGTAAGGGCGCAAGAGGTTTTTCAAGCGGTGGCAGCGGCTGCTGATAAACGGGAAAAACCAGAATTGATGATCCTGGACATGGAAGGAGAGCGTCATGCCCTGGCTCTTGATTCGAATCGAGTGCTTATTTCAGTTGAAATCCTGAACCTCTGTTATGACCAGGTCGATCCGGTCTTAGGCGACCGTCGATTGGCGTTCATTTTTGGCCACGAATTGGCCCATCTCGACCATGGTGAGCATCTTCACGCATTCGCAGCAACTGTGAACGGAGCCTATCCCTACGAAATCAAAGAAAAGCTGAGACTGGGGGCGCCCGAGCTGCAGGAGCTGGAATTTCGAGCCGACAGACTGGGCATGCTTTATGCCGCGATGGCCAACTACGATCCTTCGAGCCTGGTAAAGAAAGATCGGTCCTTTTTTGAAAAATGGGTGGAACAGCCCGTTGTCAAGATAGTTTATGAATCCCATCCCAATCCGAAGGAAAGGGCCGAAGCTTTGCACTGGCAATTGGGCTACATAGCTCTTAGTTTGAGCAACTTTTATCACGGTGTTGAGTTGTATCAGGCGGGGCAGTTACAGGACGCTCTGTTCCTTTTTCAACAATTCTATAAGGATTTCCCCTCTCGGGAGGTTGCCAACAACCTGGGCCTGGTTCATTTCCAATTAGCTGCGAGAGAGGCCCACCGAGCGGTCTGGGATTTCCGTCTTCCCGTTGCTTTGGACAAGGAAACATTGGCGGCCGCATCCGGTTTCCGTGGTGATGGGGATATCCAGCCTGGCGCAACATTTCAGCACCACATTGAAGAGGCTGAAAAGTATTTCAAAGAAGCTGAAAGGAAAGACCCTCAATATCTCAAAGTAAGGCAAAATCAAATTGCTCTTTTGATTTTGGCTGAGGATTTTAGCGGAGCTATTGACCAGGTGAATCAATTTATGGAAAGCGGTTTTAGCGGCCCGGAATTGGAACATCTCTATGCGCTGGCCATGTATCTCTATGGAGAAAAACAACCCGCCATTGAGAAAATGCAGGCGTTAATTGACGCGATCATCAAATTAACCCTTATCGGACTGGATGCCTCCAACTGAAAAGGCAATCCTGTTCGCAGAAGAACGAACCGCCGTGTGAGCTGGCTGGTCTTTCAGATGACGGCAAGGT
>JBNKOV010000978.1:0-2180 GCA_050294955.1 Holophagae bacterium | reverse complement strand
GGTTCCAACTCATATCGCCCTGAAAATACAGGTTTAGATTCAATCGATCGAGGGCCCGATCTCCAGATTCAAACGCCATTCGGCTAATTTCATCGACAGGCGCCACCCAGAACCCGTCCAAGTCCCTACCCGCATGGGACAACCGAGCGCTCATGGATGAGGCCAGACCATTGGTGAAAACATCTATTTGCGGATCGCCTCCAGGATTGGCGAAGGGAAACACGGCCAATCGAACCGGAGTGTGGGGCGGCTTGGGGGCCGTTTTACTAGCGTAATTCCAAATGAAAAATCCGATGAGGACTGTGGCCGCCAACCAGGTGATGGAGCTGAATAGCTTTTTCCCAATGGACTCCTTGCCCAAATCTCGGATAGTAGCGGTAACTTGCCGCATATCCGTTTCACCTCGAAGACAGGCTCTTAAAAGGCTTCGGCAGTGGAAGGGCGCGTAATCCATGAATTCCAGCTTCTCTCCCCTGGCCGCCTCATCCTGGATCCATTTCCCGGTTAACATGAAGAGGAACACACGTCCAAAAGCACGCACGTCGTCCTGGCTGTCTATGTCCCTGTTGGCGGATGCGGCGCGCAACCTGCCTGAAGTGGGCAGGTAATCCACAAAACGAAAACCGGTAAGCTTAACCACGCCATCGTCATACACCCGAACAACCTGTGGATTCAACGCCCCGTGAACCATGCCATTTTCATGAACTGCTGCAAGGCCCTCGGCTAAAAGAGCGGCCATTGGAATGGCCCTGTCGGGGTGCAACCCATTGGGCGGTATCCACTTTTTCAGAGATCTGCCTTCTACCCACTCCATGGCGATATAGGCGTGATCTCCTTCAACCGCAAGATCGTAGACGGTGAAAACACCGGGATGATTCAACCCGCAAACCTTGCGCGCCGCGTCCAATCGGGCCTGGGTATGAGGATGGGCCATCTCTAGTACTTCTAACAAAACCAGTCTATTGAGATGGAGGTCCCGGGCTTTGAAACATTCAGCCCCCGGGCTTCTACCCAAAGACTCTATAATAGTGAACCAGGCCACATCTCCCTTTTCTATTTCAAGAGGCGGCGTGAAACGGGAGGGTCTGATGCCTTCTGAGCCTCTGCTCTTTTGGAAATGGCTGTAGGCGGTTACGGTTGCCTGACTGTAACTGGAATGGTCATAGTGCCTTCCCTGTCCAATCTTATGCCCTTTTTCCGAAGCTGTGTCCGTGTATGCGCCCATCGACCTCTTCCCCAATTCTCATCCTCGGCTCCTCATTATAACTCTGAAATCCGCTTCCCGTTACTCACTCATTGAATCAGTTAAATTTAACGCTGTTCAAGTTGAACAATTGTTTTAAGATCCCGGTCATGTCATAATGAACCTGGCGACCAACAAAACGATGAATACTGAGCGGTTATGAAAAAACATCTCGCCTTGTTTTTCCTTCTATGCTTTTCCACGTTCCGGGCCAATGCTGGGACCTGTCCTGGAGATTTGGACGGGGATGGTTTCGTCACCCGCGCCGACCTGTTGGCGTGGCCTGTTTTTTGGAATAGTCCCTGCGCGGGTTGCGCCGGGGACATGGACCTGGATTCAAGGGTTACCGTCCTGGACTACGTTTTGGTGCAAAGCCAGATGGGCAGTTCCTGCGGAAAGCTGATTCCCATGGAATTGGCGGGCAGAGCGCTGGATGAGTACCCCTTTTTTGAATATGTGGACACCTTCAACCAGGGCGAACCAATCCAGGTTGCCGTTGAGGTTAGCCTATTCCCCTGGCTTGCAGGCGTCACGGCGGACATTTACCTGGTGGAGGCCAGGTCTGCCGACCAATGGGCCGCCGACCCCATTCTCATGGACGCTACCAACGACGGCTTTCAGTCCGAGACATTTTCACCGGGCTCCATCGCCGCGAACATCTTCACGCTTTCGGGCAGCGAGACCTTAAGCGCGGAAGCGGGTTTGGGGCTGGGCCGTCCCTATGACGTCGTCCTGGATTTAAATCAAAATGGGTTGTTGGACGGACCCGATTTTATCGATGGTTTGTGGGAAGAGGGGTCCACTGCCCTAAAGCGGCAGGGCTGTTACGTGGTTCACGATCTCACCCAACCAGGCCCCCTGACCCCGGTTCAAATAGCCTATGCGGCAAATCTGGGTTCGGTTACAGCCGGTTTTGAGGCGCAAGACATCTTCTACC
>JBNKOV010000977.1:0-2190 GCA_050294955.1 Holophagae bacterium | reverse complement strand
TCATTCATTTCGACCCGCCCTCTGGGTTCCTAATGAAGAGCTTCAAACCCAGGGGTTTCAGCTTACCCGCGTAGTTGCTGGAAGGGGAAACAACCAGATCATCATCGGGAACCAGCCAGCGACTGTTGGCGTCCAATCTGAATAACAGGGTGTTTTCCGGAGGCGACAGTCTGGGCGCCTTTTCGATGGCCTCCCTTCCCAAACCCAAGACCCTGCGGCTGCGCAGGTCCGTCATAAAACTGCGAGCGCCGATAAGCGCGCCGGTCACCCAGTCCACCGCGTCCCGATCACGGGAGCCGGGCTCCCGGGCAAAGCCCAGTATAAGCTCTCTGCCCAACCACTGCGACTTGAAGGGAATAACGTAGGCGTCGCCATCTCGACGAAACAGCTCCAGCTCATAGGTTTCTTGGATCCGTTCATTTAGGACCATCATCATGTAGTCGTCAGCCTCGCGAAAGGAAGCCAGCGCATCGGCGTGATTGTAGGGTTTCAATAATGGGGGAATCCGACTCTTGCTCAGATTCACCAGTTGGGACAGCAGGGTGATCATGGAAAGATAGACGCGGTAGGGATGGGGACGCGCCTCTCCCAAAATGGCCTCGAAATGGGGCAGCCCGCCCACCAGATAACTCAGGGTCTCTTTGGTTTCGCGAACCATCTGTTCCTCGGCCTGGTCGCCGGAAGCCAGGATGCCGGACAGGTGGTTGGCCTTTCTTCGCAGCGTCGCCCCCAGTTTCTGACAGAGGTTCATGATGTGACTGTCCTTTTCCAGTGAGACCACCGGCGGACAGAAGTCCGTGAGGGTTAACATATTGTCCTTGTAAGTCAGCTCGGCGACGGGCATGGCCGCGTAGAGTTTGGAGGGTGAGCCGAAGATCAGTTTCAGTCTGGGAACCAGGCGGGGAATGCGTTCCGCGCCCTCGCCGGTCATGGCGTCGGCGACCGGCTCTCCCTCGGCGCTTTCAAATCGGCGCAGGTCGCTGTCCGTGCTTTCACCGCTCTGGCGAATGACGCCCAGGAAGATCTTGCAGGCAGCGCCTTTCAGGGTCTCGAAATAGGGTTTGAGATCCATCTCCAGATGTTGGTCGCTTTTATCGCGAACAGCCGCAACCAGGCCGTCGGGCATGATGGCTTCCAGCGTATTGATTCGGAAGAGGCCTTCGGTTAAGAGCGTGTGGTCTATTTCCTGATGGAGGATGCCCCAGATGTAGGGGGCCTGATGGCGTCCGTAGTAGTGGAAAAGCGCGTCGGTTCGGCGGTCCATCTCCTGGAAATGTTGAGGCGTGAGCATCATGCCTTCATGCCAGGCGATGGCGTGAGGGATGCTGTGGGCGTCTATCATAAAAGGTTCCTTTCATCTTCAGGTTTGACTGCCGTTTTGGGCCTGGCCTTCTGGTTCCCCGCCTTCTTTCCCAAGGGCGCCGCATCCAAGCCGGCCTCGCCCAGGTTCAGCCGAAAGGGGTGGCTGGCCTGTTGTCTCACCCGGCTTGGACTGTCGCGATAACCAGCAAAAATGAAGATCACGCAATGGTTATGAGCGCTGATTTCCACGCCGTCGGGAAGGGCCAGGCCGGGCGTCCATTCCCAGGAATACACCTGGAAATCCAAGTCGTTGGCCCCGCGCAGATGGGCCGCTTTCTCCCTGAACCAGGATTCGGGGTCGAGCGCCTCCATTTGCTGTAAGCGCTCCTTGTTGCAGACAACCACCATATCCACCGGCAACGGCGCGTTGTGGTTGAGATTTTCGGCAATGGTCACTTCCACCGTGAGCGGCGTCCGCTTTTTGACGCCGCATGCCTGGATCAGAACAAGCGTGACAAGGAAGCCCATCCATTGCGTTGTTTTCGAGATCATAACATCCTCATCGTTTAAAGCTTCAGGCCCCATTTGCGCTTCTTGGGTTCGGCGCTCTGCTCGGGCTGTTCTTCAACCAATTTGCCTTTGTTGTAGGTCTCTTTCTTCGTCACCTTGCCCTTCTGGTCGTACTCAACCACCGTCCCATGCAGGAGGTTGTCCTTGTAACAACTGCATTTCTTTACTTTGCCGTTGGGGTAGTACACCAGAGATTCGCCGTGGAGTTTGCCGTGAGCGTATAGGCTGGTGCGCAGGGTTTGGCCCGCTTCGTTAAACCAGCTTGAGAGGCCGTGTTGTTTGCCATGGTCGTATCGCAGCCTTGCGGAGACCTGGCCG
>JBNKOV010000976.1:0-2200 GCA_050294955.1 Holophagae bacterium | reverse complement strand
GTTCCAGAGAAAGGAAAATTGGAAGGCTTGATCCACATGGGCGATGATGGCGAGCGGACCATTCTGGTGTCCCAACATGGCCTGGGGCAAGCTGCTGGAAAAGGGTCTTTCGCAAAGCCTGGCGGGCGACTCACCGCACTCGGTGAAGGAATCGTATTCTGGGGTTCCCGCGCTGAAACAGGCGAAGAAAAACGGGATGGTCCCTCGAAAGTCATGTTCCGGCAACACATCCGCTTCACCAAACCAGGCCTGGGAAGAGATGGGACCACCTTGCCATTCCGAACAGATCAGCGAACCTTGGAGCGACGGGTTCTTTTTTGATACCGCGCCATGGCCCGCCGTGAAAACCAGTGCGGGTCCCTGGGGATCGCCCAAAAGGGACATTAGCTTTTGTTTATTGGATTGTTGAGGCGACACTGTTTCCAAACCCCAATCGGACGGTTTAATGGCTTCCATTTTTTGGGCCAGGGGCGGAATGAGGTACTGACTGGTGAGCCCGGTAATGCGGTCCAGATTGTCGGGTCCGAAAAAGGCGAGTTTTTTGGGTCTCCTTACCGGTTCACGTTCCTGGGCAATGAGATTTTCCGCGTAGCGGGCATAGGCGCTCACATCGTCGAAATACAGCCGTCCGGATGCATGGCTCATATCCAGATCCGCCTGAAAATGAAAGGGTATTCGCTCCGGCGAACCGACGATCATGAGATAATATGGAAGGGTTTCTCCCTGAGGATCTACATCCCCGGGAGGCGTGCCGTATCGATCAAAAAAAGCGTCAATGGCCTCCTCTCCTTCCCTGCGATCCGCTTCCGTAAACACCATTCTACGAACCCCGCCAGCTTGTGCGCCGCGATGGACTAGAAGCGGCTCCAAAGCGTCCGCCACCGCAGGATCTTCATCCTCATGCATGATCAAGCCCCAACCGGTTTGTTGTAATTCATTTGGATCAAGCCACTCCACCAGCGCCTTGGGCCTACCGCTGGCTGCGGAACCGGGAAGCGTGATGCGCTTACGCGCCTGCTCCAGGGTCATCGGCTCGCGAAACCACCCGCCAGTGTCTACATCTACGCCGTTAAAATGAAGGGTCTGATCTTGCATATAACCTCCCAATTTGCAGACACCCCGGCCACCCGGGCCGGGGCCTCCTTTTCTGCTATTGGCCGCTGGATTGTTTCTTGGCTGAGGCAGCGTCTCCCGATTCGCCGGTTTTGGCATGAGCCGTGTCCAAGTCTACCGAAGCGCCCGCCTTGGGGTTGTCGTTGGGGTTCTCATTTTCGTCGATATTTCTCATCTTGGGTGCTATTTTCATTTATTACTCCTTCAAGATTATTCTGCCGAGACAGTTCTATGATTTAAGACACCGTTAGGGGAAAAAGTTGGATTTTTTTATTGATTTTGTTCTGTCAATAGACGCCCGGGCATGACGCGCCAATCGCCCATAAGTCTGAATCCGGACCAGTAGTAGGGCGCGCGCCATGTAGCATGAGCTATCATGTCCCGTTGGGCCAATTGCAATGATTTAGAGGGATTGTGTTGTCTGAGATGTTTGTAGAACGCCTCCATGAAGGTCATGGCGGCCTGATCGTCAATGTCCCACAGGCTCACCAAGACACTGGAGGCGCCTGCTTTAAGGAAGGCCTGGGGCAAGCCCGCCAAACCTTCTCCTCGAATTTTTTCTCCCAATCCCGTTTCACAGGCGCTGAGCACCACGAGATCGGCCGATAATCGCAATCCCGCGATATCCTGTACTCTGAGAAAGGGGTCCTGGGGTTGGCCCTGGCTGTTCACTCCCGCCAGAATTATCGCGGATAATTCATGGTGGTTGGGGTGGATCAAACCATGGGTGGCGAAGTGGATGAGCCTGCTTTGTTGCAAGGCCCCGCTTAAAATCAGGGCTTTGCTTGCCGAGTAGCCGTTGTAGATATCGGCTCGCGGAGTCATGGCCGCCAGGCGGTTTACCTCAGCTTCCGCAAAGGGAAGGTTTTGGAACAATTGATTGTCCTGGGCGGGATTGGCGAATAGGGTAAAGATTGGGGCGGGAGATCGCTCCCGCTCTCGCAAAGCTTTCAATGTGGCAAGTGAGGGCAGGTAGACCACCTCAAAACGGGAAACCAGCGGGCTGGAATCGCGAAAGGGGGTCAGCGCGGAAAACGGCAGGTAATGCAGGACGCCGTCGGGTATCAAGATGAGGCGACGGGCCTCT
>JBNKOV010000975.1:0-2201 GCA_050294955.1 Holophagae bacterium | reverse complement strand
CCCAAACATGCGTGACGATAGATGGGACGGGGCAATGGCCCCGGCCCAGACCAGCCTCGGCGGGTTCCCCAACGGGCTGGTCTGGCTGGAGAAATGTTGGCGGTCCATGCAGGGCTGGATTTTCAACACTCGGGCGCCCTGGAGATAGCGGTCCAATACGGGGCCGTCCTCTTTGGTGACGAGTCCGCTGAGGTGTTTCACGCACCAGCGTTCAGCCGCAAGGGCCAGTTCCACATCTTCGTGTCGCCAATAGGATTCCGTGGCCAGGATGTGGGGGTCATCGAAGGTTAGGCCTAAAAAGTCGTAGAATTCGCCCAGAACGGGCGTTTCGGGGAAAGCCAGGGCGACGGCCAGGGGCAGGAAATTACCACTGGAATAATGCTCCTGGGCGTAAATTGCGCGGGGCTTCAAAAGGGACAGCAAGTACAGGCACAGGAACAGACTGTTATGGGCGTTAAAGGTTGCTTCAAAACCCTGGTCGTCAACCGCTTCCCCGCGATCCATGCGCAGGCGCACGGTTTGGCGGGTCTCGTCCTCGGCTAATTTGGCGATCATGGTTTTGTCCACAATGCCGCGAGGCCTGGCGCTGACGAAGACCATGCGATTGGGATGTGGCTCCAGGGAATCGACTTGGGCTTTGAGCTGGGGCATCAATTTTTGCAGCGCAAGGCCGCCGTATTGGTCGTCCTGATAGATGGGGAAGATGCGGGTTTCGGGTACGCCAAGGGCCAGAAGATCATCGCGCATGCCGTCTTCGAATTCCTGATGGGAGAGCACGATGACAGGCTGTGTTTGCTCTAAAGCGTGGGCGGCGGGAAAGACCGGATATCCCTTTAACACTTGATCGGGCAGGGCTTTGCTGTCCAGTAACCCCTGGAGTTGTTTCAATATGGGGTGACTGGCCAGATGCTCCAAAAGGGCGAGGGAATGGGTGCCCGCACCGTAGAGAAAAAAGGGCTGATGGCCCACGCGATTGATGAGGTGTTGGGCCGCCGCCTCTTTATCTCTTGGATACCATCGGGAGTTGAGTCGTTTCAGCAGCCAATCGCAGGTTTCCCTGCCCAGCGAGGTCCCCTGGCGGGTGATTTCTTCTATGCATATTTGAGTGAAAGCGAGCGCGTCTTCGTTCATGTTTGGAGTGTATCACAAGTGGGGTTTTCAAAGTTTAAAACCGGAACCCCTCTTTCCCTTATAGTAGTGGATCGGGAGTTCTTGAGAGCGCTAAACCATTTTTTCCAATGCAGTGCGATATTTCAAGGCCTCGTCCCAATCGGGCCGATAAAAATAGACCCCTTCCCCGCCGACCATGCCTCTGAGGAACAAGGAAAAGAGGCCGCCGAATTTGGATTCATAGGCGTCCTGATCGGCAATCCCCAGCCAGCGCAGCATGGCCCAGAGATAGATTTTAATTTGAATGTGATAGTCCTCCTGCACCTTGATGTGAAGGGCAGATGGGCGATAGTCCTCTAGGGTGTCGCTCTTCCAATCCGCAAAATAATGGCGATCCTGATGCCTGAAAGCTAAGTCAATGGAGCCATTTAAGATGATCGTTTGCTGACGGTTGCCCCAATCTTTTTGAACGGGATAATAGAAATCGATCTCGTGGAGTCGGTCCCCGGGCGCCAAACCGCCCACGCTCTGATCTTCGATAACGGCATTCTTCAGAGCGTGCCAGACAACCGCCGCGCTGGTTTCGTAAAACCCGGCCAGACCCGCCCTTTTCAAATAAGGCGTAATCACATTGCGCGTGTTCTCCTCGGCTCGCCATGCTTCCATATCTTCAAACTCGGTGGTCTTCAAATCAACCACCCTTTCTAGAATTTCGTGGAGGCAAATCCCGGTCTGACGGCCCTTTGGCAAGTCGAGAACCTGGGCAGAGGGCGCGTCGGGCGCTTCGTCCAAACCCTGAATCTGGGGCGTTACACCTTCCGCGAGCAGACCGGTTTCCATGGGTCCGTGATGGGCCAGTCGGGTATAGGACGTCATGCGGAATAGATCGCGCTCATAACGCATGTCCTTCAGCCGTTGAGTAGCTGCGGCAAAATCGGGCGGCGCGGGAGACCAGCCGTGAACCGTTCCCGGAGCGGGAATCTGTTGGGCAGCCGCCTCAGGGGCGTGAGGGACCACGGTTTGAAATTGAATCGCCCCATGACTGCCCATCTCCTGGAGCCGCAGCAGCGGGCCGCTTAGGACATGGCTGG
>JBNKOV010000974.1:0-2203 GCA_050294955.1 Holophagae bacterium | reverse complement strand
GACACAATGCGGCTTCCTTCATCACCTGGATCAATAATGATGGCTTCCATGGTGTCGCTGCAACTGAGGATTGAGCAATTGCATTGGTAGCTTCCTACGGGCATGGTCTGAATATTCAACATGGTTAACGACTCCCCAACTTCTTTAACGTACTGGTGAAATTTGCGGCGATGGCGGCTCCAGAGTGATGAACGCCCTTTTCAACAACCATTCTTCCTGCGCTAAGCACCCCTTTAAATGCTGTGACATCCAAAGCGTAGACCAGGGTCGCAAGTCGCCGCTCGGAAGAACAGACTGCCAGAAGAGGATGGTTGGCGTCGAGAATAACCGCGTCAAAGGGGTTGCCAACAGAGAAATACCGGGTCTCTGGTCGGCCCACGGATCGCCTTCCGCCCAACAGGCTTTCCCTGAACATGATATGACCGCTGTCTTCCCCTTTTCTCATGGCGATGGTGTTGCGTTTCTGCATTTGAAGACGCATGCCGTAATCCAGCCAGCGCAACTCTTCCATGGGCGACAAACCGATGTGGCTGTCGGTGCCAATTGCCCAGCTCCCGCCATCCTGTTGGTAATCTCTGATGGGGAAAAATCCATCTCCCAGATTGCCCTCGGTGGATGGGCAGATGACTACGGTAGCGCCAGAGGCGGCGATTCCCTTCCTTTCCTCGGGAGTCAAATGAGTGGCGTGGACCAGATGGGTTCTTTCGTTTACTGGCGTCTCATCCAACAGCCATTGAACCGGTCTTTTTCCGAGGTGTTCCAAGCAGCTTTTCACCTCTTTCTGCTGTTCGGAGATATGAAGGTGAAGGGGCGCTTTGGGATCCGCTTGAGCGAAAATGGCTTTCACATCTTCAGGAGAACCGGCCCTTAGGGAATGGATTCCCGGACCCACAAGGCAGCGTTCATAATGGCTCGCTGCGTTTTCAGAGGCCTCCAACAATTGGAAATAGGCGTCTACAGTTGGGGAAATGAAGCGTCTTTGACCCGGTTTTGCCGGCGCGCCAAAATCCCCCGTTCGATAGAAAATGGGGATTAGCGTCAGGTGGATGCCTGTTTTTTGAGCGGCTGCAACCAATCTTTCGCCCATGGCGGCAAGGTTTTGATAGGGTTTGCCCTGGGGATCGTGATGTACGTAATGGAACTCAACTACGGATGTGTAACCGTTTCTCAGCATTTCACTGTAGAGCATGCTGGCGATGGATTCGCAATCATCGGGGGAAATGGACAAGGCAAGGGCGTACATGGATTCGCGCCAGCTCCAAAAATCGTCCTCTTCCGCCAACAGGTTTTCCGCCAGACCGGCCATGGCGTATTGAAAGGCGTGGCTATGTCCGTTCTGGAAGCCAGGAATAACAAAACCGCCCACATTTTCGATGGGACCTTCCGGCTGCTCCCGAGATATTTCCGTAATGCAACCTTTTGAGTCGCAAGTAACATAGGCGGGTTCTAACCAGCCATCCTCTTGCAATAATCCGTCGAATTTTCTACAAATCACGCTTCACACCTCTCGCTCAAGCGTCCACAGTGTACCATGAAACGTCCCGCGCCGAAATCCCAGGTTTGGTCTTCTCCAAGAGAGCGGCTCTCTTTCATTCAATTGAGCTTGTGGCTGGCGCGATCCAGGTATGTCTTGTAGGTGTTTTCCAATCTGGGATGGAGCGATATTGCTTCCTTCAAATGCGTTTCCGCCTCTAGAAAATACCCGCTTCGTTCGTCAGGAGGTGTGTTCTCGCCCTTGATTAGCAACAGAACCCCTTTAATTGCTTTGGCTTGAGCCAGGTTCTTGTTGGTCTTGAGGGCTTTGTCCAAAATCTGAACTCCTTCATCAATAACCTGTTGACGAATAGGGTTGCGCAAGTCCTTCCAGTCCGCGCGATACTGCGCCCATTCACCAATCGCCAGAAAAATTTCTGTCGCTTCAGGGTTCAGGGCCAAGGCCTTGTCCAGGCTATCGCGGGCCTTTTGAAAGGCCGATTCCGGAGACCGGTCATTTTTAACAGACCATCGGGCTTCTAGGATCCAACCCAGACCCTGTGCAAGATGGGGTTCATACTGATCAGGATTGGATGAAAGCGTTTCCCTTGCGCGCTGAATGGCTTTACGGATTTCCGGGCCTGGATTGGCGTCTTGACTCAAAAGGTGTCTTGTCGAAAGCAAGTAAAGGCGGCTCATGCGGTTGAGAGCAAACTCCCTGCCGCTTGTG
>JBNKOV010000973.1:0-2209 GCA_050294955.1 Holophagae bacterium | reverse complement strand
CTTGTCGCCAAAGCCATCGCGAATGATGTCGTCAGGAGTACAGACCACCTTGTCGGGTTCCTTTTCATAAAGGGCCAGCTCTTTAATCAATTCTAAAATAGCCGGAGCGTCTTCCCTGGCGGCAACTCTTGTGGTAAACATGTCATCTCCTGATTTAACCCTGATTCTTCATCCACTTACGCTTGCCCCGCTCCCGCTTTTCCCGAAAAAATGCGCGAATGGCTTCAGCGTTTTCCTCTTCCAACACATGGGGCACAATTTCCATGCTGTGATTGAACATGCCAAGCCTATCATCGTCCAAGAACCTGGAAAACCCGGTTTTGGGATCCCCAGCTCCGTAAACCAGGCGAGTAACCCGAGCGTGGATCATGGCTGTGAAACACATAAGACAGGGTTCAAGAGTTACATAAAGCGTGGCGTCTACGAGGCGGTAATTGCCCAGATATTCCCCTGCCTCACGGAGGGCCATGACTTCCGCGTGGGCCGTGGGATCGGACTTGTACACGTTCTGATTGAAACCCATGCCCAGTCTCAACCCATCTTCCCGAATCACAAGCGCGCCAACAGGCACTTCGTCTTGAGCGGCTGCGTTCTGCGCCAAGAGCATGGCTTCTCTCATGTAGGTCTCATGTACAGACGTCATGCCTGCTCCTTTCCTGGAATCTCAGGTCCCGCGACTTCAACGGCCATCATTATACCCGATATCAGGAATGTAAATCGCCCAAAGCTGCTCAAGAAGAAGCCAAAGCGAACCTCGCAGGCCTGTTGTCCATATTTTTGAAAGAACACCCGTTCTCATAATTTTTTCAGCTGAAAATAACTGGTCGCAGCCACCTTGGTGGCCACCCAATAAGGGAAATGCTTCAGTTTGCCTATCACGCCTGACGGCAAGTCAAAGGTTTTGGGCTCTTCCAGGTCGAAGAGTATTTCAAAACCTGCATTCTCCAGAAGCTTGGAAAATTCCAGATGGTCCCAGTGATAAGTATGGGGCCGATCAAAGAACAAAAACTTTTTAATCCACCAGGCAAAAGTATGAACGTAAACTCGTAAGGTACCGCCTTTTTTAAGGATACGCCGCATCTCTCTCAGCACAGCTGGCGCATCGGAGACATGGTCCAGTACGTTGAAGCAAATGAGATGATCCAAGCTCTCATCGATGAAGGGCAGTTTTTCGGCGGGCAAGGCGATAATGGGCATGGGTTTCCAGCCACTCCGACATTCTATTAACGATTCTTTAGCGTACACGGAGGCAAGAGGATCCAACCCCAAAGGCTCCATCCCTTCCCCCCGGATGAAGTTCAAAACGGAAACCGGACCACACCCTACATCCAGTACTTTTCCGCCCGGAAGAACGCCCCCAGTTTTTTCCACAACCTCTTGCCAGAACTGATCTAGAGATACGTGTTGATAAATCACATTCTCCCGCCAGGTTCTCCAGAAAGCAGCTTCGGCGGCCTGAGCCTTTTCCCATCGAGTAGTTCGAGCTGGGGCGACCCCAGTGCTGTGATGATTTACCCGTAAGGTTCCATCCACAAGAGGGGACCAGGCGTCTATAGCAGCTTCACCGCCTGGGGAGGCCAATAGTCCGCCAGCCAGCCATGAATCGATGTTTTCGCCCTTTACTATCTCAAAATAATCCAAAACGACCCTCTGCGGCCCGGTTGCGGCCGAATGGGAAATCATAGCAAAATTTATGGATTAAAGGCCAACTGCCTTTCACTTTTCTGCACAACTCGCATCACTAGAGGTTCATGAGCACTAGCGCGGGAAGAATTAGACTCATGGCCACATATGCCCTCCTGGAAAGCCGTTCCCCAAAAAAGACATGACTCACCCCAAAAATAGCGACTATAGTCCCCGCGCTAAAAACCGGGAAAACCAGAACTGCAGGATAACGATCCAACGCCATGATAAGAAAATAAGAGGAAAGCAGATTGGGAACGCCCACGCAGAAACCCAACCACAGATCGTGCCGGGCCACTTGATTCCGCCCTATGAAGTTGGGAACAAGGCTCAGAAGTAAAGCCGATCCGAAAGACGCTGCCAAAAAGAAGCTTTTATGCTCCATAATCGCTAGTTTCTGGAACAGTTTATTACTGAAATCGGCAAGACCCACCGAGAGAAACAACAGGAGAAGCGGGAGTTGAAAAGCCCTACTTTGACCGGATCCGGGCCACGAAACGGCTAGAATTGCGACAAGGGCCAGGAT
>JBNKOV010000972.1:0-2210 GCA_050294955.1 Holophagae bacterium | reverse complement strand
CCTCAGAATGTCAAGTTGGCACACCTTACCGGTGGTTAACGAACAATCGCATCAAGGCTGTGCAAATGAATTCTACATATTAAAGAAGCTCGATGGACAGCATGGCCACGTCGCCCTTTTTTCTTGAGCTGTTAAATTGAAGATTGGCGATGAAACGGTGCATACGGCTGCAGAAGGCGAGGGGCCGGTACATGCCTTGGATCTTGCCTTGCTCAAGGCTTTGCTGCCATCTTTTCCGCAGTTCAAGAACGTTCGTCTGGTGGATTATAAGGTTCGAATCTTAGACGCGGAAATGGCAACCGGCGCAACAACCAGGGTGCTCATCGAGGCGGCCTGTGGTGAAACCCGTTGGTCTACATCAGGCTGTTCGGTAAATATCATCGAAGCCAGCGCCCACGCCCTTGCAGACAGTCTTGAGCTCTTTCTGTTGAGGGAAAAAGCAACGCCAAAAATGGTCTCATCTAATTAGCATCAAACGATTTTTCTGGAATAAGCCCGCCTGGATTCCTTGCAGGTTGGGCTTTTCTCGTTTTTCCATGAGAAACTACGCAGTCCAAGGCTTTGGTGGGTTATACTAGCCAGGAGTGATATGAGGAGGTGGGCATGAATCAGTTTCGCTTAAGCCACAACGCCGCAAGCGCGGGTTGAGCAGCTAAAATTCCGCCCAAGGTCTTGGGCCCAATTCTAGACGCACTACCCACTCAAAGCGATCCCAATTTACTGGTAGGTTTTGGTTCTGCCGACGATGGCGCAGTGTACCGACTCCCTGATGGTTCGTGCATGATCCAGACAGTAGATTTCTTTACGCCCATTGTAGATGATCCCCAATCATTTGGGGCCATTAGCGCCGCCAACTCCTTATCCGACATCTACGCCATGGGAGGGAGACCTGTTACAGCCCTTTCCCTGGTTTGTTACCCTTATAAAACCTGGCCTATTGAAATTCTCAGCCAGATACTCCTTGGCGCCGCCAATAAAGTAAAGGAGGCGGGCGCAGTGGTTGTGGGTGGTCATAGTGTTCAAGATAGTGAGATTAAATTTGGTCTGTCAGTTACCGGTCTTGTAGAAGACGGCGCTTTTTGGACCAATAATCGACCAACAGCGGGGCATGTGTTGGTTCTCACCAAACCCCTTGGAACAGGGGTCCTTACTACTGCCGTGAAAAAAGATCTCATGCCGGAAACAGCCCTGGAGAAGCCCATTGTCGAGATGATGCGCCTGAACCGACGAGCCGCGGAACTGGCTGCTCCCTTAACCATCAGCGCGGCTACCGATATAACTGGCTTTGGACTTATAGGTCATCTCTATGAAATGGTTCGTGAAAACGGGCTTGGCGCTGTGGTTGATACGTCTCAATTGCCCCTTTTCCCAGGTGTCTGGGACGCCATCGACGCCAAGGCTTTCACTGGAGCCCATCGTACAAATCGTGAATACGTGGAAAGCTTCAACATTCCTGTAACAGCAGCCCTTGAAAAGTATGGGCAAATTGTTTTTGATCCTCAAACCAGCGGTGGATTACTGCTTGCATTGCCCGAAAATGAAGCTTCTGGCCTGGTCGAATCTTTAATTTCTGAAGGGCATTCCGCCGCCTGTATCGGTCGCATCACAGAGGATGCCTCCATTGTGGTGCAATAGAGCGGCTTTTCTCCTGAAAAAAATACCAGAACTGGATTTTTGGGTTGGTTACAGGCGCATAAACCATGTTATGGTAGGATGGTTTTATGAGGGAGGAGATTTACGCATGCCCATGGAGAAAAAAGCGCACCATCTTGTAGGCCATGTGGCCCAAAGAATGGAGCGTGGAACGGTTCCGGCTATTGACGACATTGCCGAAGATGGCGTTTCTAGTTTTCCTGAGCTTGCGTTCCATTTTTTGGACTTACTGGTTGAGTACTATCTCCCTGACTCTGAAAATGAAGTGAGCGATTCACACTATGAAGCGGCTCTTGCTCTTTTTGAGGATTGTCTGTTGAAGTTGCGTTTTGCAACCGAACGAAATCGCAGCTGGGCGCCTGAAATGGTGGAAAAACTCCAAGATCATATTGCTGCTTGCATATTTGTTCCTGAGGTGGGTCATCTGCTGCAGCAGGATGTTTTAGAGGCGTTCAAAGACGCTGGTTTGGAAATATTGCCAGCTATTAAAAACGCCAATCACAGGTTGCTCGAATACTACAACCGCTTTGGTTTCAATCAGGAAATACCGGATATTC